>NZ_LROY01000002.1:2442500-2547406 GCF_001639145.1 Microbulbifer sp. Q7
CCCGGCAAAAGCATCGCGCGGCTCGATCAGCCCGACAAAGACACACCCCAGCAATGACGCAAGCGCCACCATGTCGTGCCGCCAGGGGCCCCATATAAACAGGACAATGGTCACGGCGAGAATCAACAGAATGAGGATCTGATCAACGGTCATGGAAGGGTGGGATCCCGGGTTGCGTTCACCGGCAAAAAACGACCGGTCCAACCTCAAACATAGCGGATTTATCGCTCCCCGGATTCACGCGGGCACGCATGGGGCGGGACCGGGCGGGACCGGACGGGACAAGATAGGGCGGGACCTGGCCACAACAGGGGCAGGCGCCCGCGGGCGGTTACTGATTGGACAGCTGGAGCCGCTTCAACCCGAATCGCTTGGACAGCAGACGGTCCCGCAGCCAGCGCGGCAACCAACGGGCCATCCACGGCAGCAGGCGGCTTTTATTGCCGATTCGGAGCAGCGTGGCGGGGCGCTTGCGCAGCAGTTCCGCCGCCAGGCGCTTGGCCAGGTCCCGCGCCAGGGTGGCGTTTTGCTGGGATTCGACGGCACGGGCTCGCACATGGTCTTCACTGCGCTTGTACCAGGAGTCCGGCGCCAACAGACCGCGCAGCGACGTTTCGGCGTGGCGACCAAACTCGGAGGCGATGGCCCCCGGCTGTACCGTGACCACGCGAATACCGAAGGGCTTCAGTTCCAGACGCAACACATCAGACAGGGTATGCAGGGCGGACTTGGACGCACAGTAGGCGCCAGAAAACGGTGTGGGCAGAACCCCGGATACGGAGCCGATATTGCAGATGACACCGCGGCGACGGGATTTGAGCAAGGGTGCACAGGCGCGCGCCAGTGCCATGGGCGCGAAAACATTGGTGCGGAACTGGGCTTCCAGTGTGCGGCTATCCAGCTCCAGCAGCGGCCCCATCTGACCGTAACCGGCGTTGTTCACGAGGATATCCAGACGGCCATAGGCGGTTTTGATAGCGTGCACCACCCGGTTGATGTCCGCCTGGGAATTGACGTCCAGGGCCTCGGTAGCGATCCCCACGTCCGCCAGTTCCTGCAGGCTCTCGGCACGGCGTGCGGTGGCGATCACAATGGTGCCACGGCTGTGCAGGGCGAGCGCCAGTTCCCGGCCGATGCCACTGGAGCAGCCGGTGATCAGCGCCACCCGGTCCGGTACCACGTAACCGCGACCGATCTGCGCCAGGCTCTCGGCGGCAAAGGTGTGATCGGATGGGCGGAAGCGGTTGGCGGGGGGCTTGCTCACGTTACTACTCCAAAACTGAGTCCAATACTGCGTCCAAAACTGAGTCCAAAACTGCGTTCGATCTTAGTCGGACGGCGCCGCGGCCGCATCGCTGGGCTGGCCCGGTGTCCGTTGAAAATGCGGGTTCTGGATCAGCCCGAAGACGTTGCCAAACGGGTCGAGAAAACTGGCCATCAGTATGCCCTCTCCCACATCGACAATTTCTCCGTGCTGGCGCGCGCCCAGGCTGTTGATCCGCTCTACCTGGGCGGCGATATCCTCAACCCCCCAGTAGGCTACCACGCCATCGGCGCGGCTGGTCACATTTCGGGCATCCGGATCCAGTCCCAGCTCGAACCCGCCGACGTTAAAACCGACATAACAGTCGGCCTCGAAGTAGGGCTCAACCTCAAGCAGGGTGGTATACCACGCTTTGCCTTCTTCCAGATTAGTGACGCCGTAGATGACGCTCTGCACCCCTGAAAACTGACTCACTTCAGACCTCCTGCAGGAGATTTGTTTCCGGCTTCACTGTGCATTTTCTGACAGTTGTCGCCAACTTATTCTTGTTTGCTTTTTGCGCACCTGAAGGGCGCTAGTCGAGCTCCTGCTCCAGTTGTTCCAGCAAATCGAGAGGTTCGATTTCCTCTCCTTCCATGTCCGCGTTCCAGTTGATGCCCACCAGCAGCACGTCTTCATGCATGCCTTCCAGCCAGTCGTCCATAAATTCTTCGAGGTCGACGGGCACAACCTGATATTCCGACCAGTCATCGGCGATATGCGCTTCGGCAAATTCACGCTGGGACCAGAACGGGATGACATCGGTGTCTGCGCGACGCTCCGACTCACACAGGGCAAAACCCTCTTCCCCCTCCAGTGCCCACACGCAGCCCTGCTCTACCGCTTCCGGCAGAAAACGGGCGCAGTTTTCCTCAAAGTCGTCTCCGAGTGGTTCCAAATCCATACCAGTTTGCCTTAAAAGTGATGTCGGGAGTTTACGCCAGATTAGGCGGGAGAAGTAGAAACTTGCGCTGGGATGTCGTGAGCTCACCACTACAGCTGTAAAGTGTGCCCGTTCTCCTTCAGCCAACGCCGCAATCGTTTGTAATCGGGACAGAGGCTGGCGACCAGGGCCCAAAACGCAGGGCTGTGGTTATGGTGTTGGAGATGGCAGACCTCGTGGATTACCAGATAGTCCACCACCGGCTCTGGTGCGAGGCACACCAGCCAGTTGTACTGCAACTCACCGCGAATGGTGCAGTGTCCCCACTTACTGCGGGTGCGGCGGACTTTTACCGAGGAGAATTCGAGCCCCAGCAACCTGGCAAAGTATTGGGATTTGTCCACGAGCAGCCGCAGGGCTTCCTTTTGATAAAGCTTCTGCAGCGCCGCCTGGATCTGCTCCTCATCCGGCTCGCGCACACGGCTGTAGAGCTGGATAAAACCGTCGCGAATACCCGCATCCGCCGCACAGGCGGCGCGATCCAGCTCCAGGGTTTTACCCAGCCACGGAAAGTGCGCACCAAAGGCAAAGTGGTGCTCGGGGACCTGGGACTGACGCTCGGCAACGCCGCGCAATTGCGCGCGCACCCACTGGATATTTTCCCGCAGAAATTGATGACCGTGACGCTCGGCGCAGCGCTGGGGGATCCGCACTTCCGCGCCCTTGTCGGTAACCACCAACCCGAGGCGCTTGCGGCGCGGTGAACGCGCCAGTCGGTAGGTTACCTCTTCGAAAGAAAACAGATCTCCGGTCACGGCAAAAACGTCAGTCGCATAAAGTGATTATCAGGAAGGTACCGGCACCACCGCCATGGTGATACGGGAAATGCAATTGAGCTTGCCTCGGGCATCGTGCATACGAATTTCCCAGACCTGGCTGGTGCGGCCAATATGTACCGCCTGCGCCTTGCCGGTTACCTCACCATCGGCCACCGGGCGCACATGATTGGCGTTGATCTCCTGACCCACGCAATAGAATTTATTGGCATCCACCACCAGATTCGCGGCCACGGATCCGAGGGTTTCCGCCAGTGCCACACTGGCACCCCCATGCAGAATACCGTAGGGCTGACGGGTGCGGTCGGTCACCGGCATGGTGCCTACCAGGTAGTCGTCGCCGACTTCGGTAATTCTCATTCCCAGGTAAGTGGGCATGCACTCGCCCATGCCTTGATTGACGGTTTCTACGGTCGGGCTGCTGTGCCAGATCGCCATGGGGTCACCTCTAAAATATGCAGCGGAGTGGAAGCTGAATATCAGTAAAACAGCAGGGGATTGAAAGCACCAAAGCCGCCAAAATGCATCATTTCTGCTTCCAGGTGACGCATTTCCCGCAGCAGGCTGCGCCGCTGGCCGCGCAGGGCGCGACGCTCTTCTTTGCTTTCCGCTTCGTCCAGGGCCTGCTCCACCCGGTAGAGCTCTCGCTCCGCACTCTCGTAACGATCAACCAGCGCGGCATATTGCTGTTCGGCCTGGTACACCGCGAGGCCACGTTCATAATTGGCGAGAAACAGATCTGCGGTGGGGCCGGTGCACACACCCTCATAGTTGCGACCGCGGCGGCCAACCACAAACCCGTTTTCCGGTGTGCAGTAGCGCTCTATCCCCTCTTCATAACCCCGCATCCAGGCCGAGGTGTCCGTACGCACGCCGTATTCATGGCACTTCTGGGCAATTTTATACACGGTAGCCTGGGTTTGGCCGCGGGCGCCATCTTCAATACCCCGCTCATACCAGAGGCCCGCCTGGCACTCGTTTTCAGAAATAATCGCGCAGCCGCTGGCCACCACCAGCCAGGCTGGGATGGAGAGCAGGGTGACCAGTTTCCAGAGTTTCATAATGGGATCCGCCAATAGAATGGCCCTATTACACGCCTTTCCCTGTGAACCTTTGCTGAATCATCCAAAACGCTTGTCGGCAACAAACGGATTGCTCTGCCGTTCCTGGCCGAAGGTGGACATCGGGCCGTGACCGGGAATGAACTGGACCGCATCCCCAAGAGGCCAGAGCTTTTGGGTGATGGAGTCGATCAGGTCCTGGTGATTACTCATGGGGAAGTCGGTGCGGCCGATAGAGCCGGCGAAGAGCACATCGCCGACCAGCGCGAGATTGCCCGCGCGGTGGAAGAAGATGACATGGCCGGGGGTATGGCCCGGGCAGTGCACCACTTCGAGCACTTCATCGCCCACCGTGACGGTGTCACGGTCGTTGAGCCAGCGGTCAGGGGTAAAGGTTTCCACTGGAGGGAACCCGAACATCTGCGCCTGGGTGGTGATTTGCTCGATCCAGAACTGATCGGCCTTATGCGGACCTTCTACCGGAAGCTTGAGGTCGCGAGCGAGTGGTGCAGTGCCACCGACATGGTCGAGGTGGCCGTGGGTGAGGAGAATTTTTTCCAGCTTGAGACCGCGCTCTTCGACGGCGGCCAGAATACGATCCACATCGCCACCGGGGTCCACAACCGCGGCCCGCTTGCTGTCATCACACCACAACAGGGTGCAGTTTTGCTGGAAGGGCGTGACGGGGACCGAGTGAAATTGCAGAGCCATGGGAATACCTGTGTTGTCTTCGGTGCCGAGTATAACGCCCGGGGTCTTATCCGGCTAAGGAGGCTCAGGTACTTCGTTGCTGGCCGGGTGGCAGTGTCGCTACCGGGTGGGCGATCCAGAGGCTTAAACCACCTCTGGCGTTCGCTGCAGCGCACTGGGGCGGCGCGCGGCGGACTTTTTCAACACTTCTTTCACGTCTTCGACCAGACTCCTCTGCACCAGCGGGCTCTGCCAGTAACCATCGTGAGACACCAGCTGGGGCCCCCAGCTGGCGGCGCTCCAGTCTGCCAGCGGACGGGTTTCATAGTCCCGGTAGACGGCCTGGTTATAAGAGGGACTGAGGGGCTTGAGCGGCCAGCCGAACAGGTCGTCCGGGTGATAGAAGTTCTTCCAGCGGAAGTTGTAACCGCGGGTGTCGGAAGTAACGGCCTGGATCTGGTCCCGGGCCATGGCGGCGGTCCACAGGGGATTACTGGCACCGAGGGTATACCAGTGCGCGAGGCTTTTACCGCGCAGAAAGAGATCCTTGGCGGAACCCTTGTGTACACCCTTGGGGCCGCCATCGCGCCAGATCCCGTGGTTGATGGTGGGGCGCTGCGCGTCCCAAAGGTAATTTGACAGGATGCTACAGCCAATGGAATGGCTGACAAGAATCACCGGCGCAGTGTCGCTGGCGGCCTTGGCGGCGCGCTCGAACGTCTGGTAGATCGCCTGCTGGGTTTTGTCGTAATTTCCACCGCGCTGGTCGATGTCGGTGAGCTGGGCAGCGGCTTCGGCGAGGCCGTAGAGCATGAACTTGCGCGCGCGCAGGTAGTCCATGTCGCGCTTTTGCATGGCGTCGAACACCCGCTCCAGATTCGGTTGCAGGTGCCCCTGGTAGAGGATGGTATCGGTATGGACGCGGGACCAGTCGTCCCCCAGTCCGCTCCTGAGTGCCTGAAACAGTGGCTCGGCGAAGCCTTCGTCCACGGCACCCATGCCCGGCGCCGCCAGGATGACCAGATCAGCCATTGTCGCTCCCCGTAAAATTATTGTTGGTATTGTTGTTGGTGCTGCTGTCTGCGTGCTTCTCTGGGCGGCAACCAGACTTGCTATGGATGCGACCACCTCGCCCGGGATTGCCTGCACGCCGTTTTTATTCTGGTTTACCGTGCGATGGTGCGTGTTTGGCGCCGCTGGTCGGGAAAAACGCGACCCGGGCGCCACAAAGGGCATCACAAACAGAAAAAGCTACCACCCTCCGCCCTCAATGGGAAGAACCGCGCCACAAAAGGCGATATACGCGCCAAAACCGCCGTGGCTGCCACGGAATTGCACAAAAATTCGCTTTTTTCCTTCCAGCGAGGAACTTCAACGCCAGCGACCACTCAAAGATACCAGTTCCCCCAGATCACATCGTTTGAACGCGTGGTGATCGAACTCTCTCATCGTATCTCTGCTTTAAGCCGGCCTTGCGCCGGCTTTTTTCTGTCTTTCTATTTCTGTCCCCTACGGTCAACACCGCGGGCAAAGCCTGCAGTCCGGCGCCGCCCCACACCCCATGGCAGCGCGGCACCCAGCGGTACACCCCTCCCCCCCCCAAGGGGGGAGGACGCGCACCAAATGGGGGGCTGGCACACTAACGTTGTACAATTGCGCCTTCCGGGGTCCAGATAATGTGTTGGTGACTGGAAACCCCGGCCCAAGCCCTGTTGACCGGTCATTGCCATGCTCCTAGCTTCCAAGTACAGCCTCCCTGACTGCCCGGAACACACGTTACAGCGGCCGCGGCTGCAATCGCTGCTGGAACAGAGCCAGAGCGACCAGCTATTACTGGTCACCGCCCCCGCCGGCTACGGCAAAACCACCCTGGTCACCTCGTGGGCTGTGGAGCAGGACAATCCAGTGGCCTGGTACTCGCTGGATGGCGGCGACAATGAACCCGGCCAGTTCTGCCGCTACCTGGTGGAGAGCGTGCACCGCGCCACCGGCAACGGGGTCCCCGAAACCAGCAAGATTCTCGCCGCCCAGCACAGCCTCGACCCATCCCTCATCATCAGCCAAATGCTGGCAGAGCTGCGTCAGCTGCCCAGCGAGCTGCGCATTGTCCTCGACGACTACCACCAGATCGACAACCCGGTGGTGCACGATGCGACCCGCTTCCTGCTGCGCCACGCGCCCGCCGGTATTGGCGTGGTGATCACCAGTCGCAGCCAGCCCCCGCTGGGCCTCGGCGCCCTGCGTTTGCAGGGGCGCCTACTGGAACTGGGCCCGGAAGACCTCGCGCTCACCACCGAGGAAACCACCCAGCTACTCGCCCGCCGCCTTCCATTCGCCCTCGGCAGCGACCGCGTGGCACAGCTGCATCAGCTGTCGGAGGGCTGGCCACCGGCGATTCAGATGTTCGCCCTGTCGGTGCGCAACCAGGAGGAAGTGGATCGCTACCTCGGCGAACTGGAGCAGGGCCACGGGCACATTCTCGACTACCTGGCCGAAGAAGTACTGGAACGGCTCGAACCGGAACTGCGCCAGCTGCTGGCACGGACCTCGATCCTGACCCGCGTGAACGGCCTGCTGGCAGAGCGCCTGAGTGGCCAGAGCGGTGGCCAGCAGCAGCTGGAAACTGCCGCCAGCCGCGGACTGTTCCTGCAGGCCCAGGATTCAAGCCGGCAATGGTTCCGCTTTCATCCGGTGTTCGCGCGCTTTCTGCAACGTCAATTATCCGACGGCGACCAGCTGACCCAGTTGCACCAGACCGCCAGCGATACCTGGCAGGAGCTCAATCAACCGCTGGAAGCCCTGCGCCACGCGCTCAAGGCCGAGGACCGCGAGCGGGTCCACCGGCTGATCGCCGAGCAGGGCGAGCAATTCCTGCGCGAGGGACAATTCCGGGTACTGAACGACAGCCTCAACTGGCTCGGCGAGGAGCAGATCAAGCGCCACGCCTCCTTTACCCTGCTGGCGGCCCGGCTTGCCCGCGACAGCTTCGATTACGAGCGCTGCAACAAACTGCTGGCGGCAGCGGAAAGCTGGCTGCAGCGGGAAGACCCAAAGCAATGGCAAGCCTATGAGGGCGCCTTTGCCGCAATGCGTGCACAGGTTTCCGTTTCCCGCGGGCAGATCCTCAAAGCGAAAGAGTACGCCCAGGAGGCGCTGGAGTTACTGCCGGAAGACCAGGTGAGCGACCGCATCGCCGCACAGCTGGTGATCGGCGAGACCAGTTTCTGCCTGGGTGAGCTGGACCAGGCCATGCACCACATGGAAGCGGTGGAGCAAGCCACCCTCGCCCGCCAGGACATTCCCAATGCCGCCTGGGCCCTGTGCCAACAAACCGAAATTGCCTTCGCCAACGGTCTGCTGAAGAAGGCTGCAGCCCTGCAGGCCCGCACGCAGCGGCTGGTGGAAGAGCATCACCTGGTGGGCCTGCCCATCTCTGAATTCATCTACCGACTGCAGGGCCAGCTGCAATGGGAAGCCGGCGATCTCGACGGCGCCGCGGAATCCGCACGGCGCGGTATGCAGATCAACCGCAAGGTGGGCGAGCGCTGGCTGCTGCCGGAATACACATTGCTGTTGAAAGTCGCGCTTGCTCGGGGTGACAAAGATGAATGCCTGGAGTGGATGGAGCGGGTAGAACACCTGCTCACCGGCGAGCAGTATCACCGCGACTGGGTGGCGAACGCCGATGCGGCGCGCATGCGTGTATGGCAGGCCCTGGAAAATACAGAGGCCATCGCCAGCTGGCAGGAACAGGCCGAAGCGGTGGCCGACCGCCCCAGCAACCACTTCGAACAGTGCCATGGGCGCAACCACGTACGCGCCCTGATCTCACTGCACCGCTGGTCCGATGCCAACCGCCTGCTTGGGCGCCTGCAGCAGGTTGCCGAAGAATGCGGCCTGATTACCGACCAGCTGCGCAACCGGGTGCTTGCGGCGCATCTGGCGTGGCTACGCGAGCGCCGCGAATCGGCACTGGCGCACCTGCGCGCTGCACTCACCATTATGCAGGAAAGCGACCTGCGAGCGAGCTTCCTGCAAATCGGCAAACCCATAATCGTGCTGTTAAAAGCCGCACTGGAGGAAACCGGGGAAAACGCCCTGAACGATGCTCAGGCGGATAAGGCCCAGCAGCTGATCAAGCTCGCCCAGCAACAGCCGGAACTGGGCGGCGGCATCCGCATTGAGCTGGACGAAACCATCGTGCGCGAAATTCTCGCCAGTGACGCCGTGCCCGATTTCCTACGCCACTCTCCCCTCACCCCGCGGGAGTGGCAGGTACTTAACGCCATCCACTCTGGCCTCTCCAACGAGCGCATCGCCCGGCATTTCAAGGTCGCGCCGAGCACTATCAAGACGCATATTCGCAGCCTGTATCAGAAACTGGATGTGAAAGATCGCCAGCAGGCGATTGCATTGGCGGAACAGCTGTTGCGCTCGGTACAGGACAAGCCCTGAGAAACACAAGCCGGTCTTAACAACCGGCTTTGAGGGTTCTTTGCTGTTGCGGAGCTTCAGATGGCTCCGGCGGGTAGATGCTGGTGGGCCATTTCAGGGGGGCGAATTCTTTGCACAGCTGCATATCGCCGACCTGAGCTTTTATTTTTTCGACTTTGGCCTGGGTTTCTGGCCCCAGCTCCAGAGTGATGCTGTTAAATATATTGTCTTGTAGCTCCTGAAGCGGGCCTTTGTCGAACGCGAGATTACCGTTCTCGTCGCGACTGTAGTAGTCCTGAACAGTTGTAACCACCACAAAATGTTCATCGCTTACAGGGAATACAAACAAGTCATCCGGCATTACAAGATCATGGACATCTTCAGCCCGGTTGTAGACCTTAAAGCTCGCGCCGGGAACAGGTAAATGATCGTGGCTACGCCAATCTACAGGGCCATGGTATCGAGGGACATGAGCCATATCCCCCTCCCAATTTTCGTGCCCATAACGGTCATTGAGGTAGTGAGTCAGAACCGTTTCAAATGCCTTGGGATTAAGGAACGAAAAATTGGTATTTCGGTAACTATCTGACCATCCGACCACGGCAATGGCAGTAGAAAGCTCAGCTTTACATCCAGTCATCCACGGCCCGTAAAACGCCCACCTCCGCGACCAGAGGCAAGCAATACCCCAACGCTTTCCGGGCATGGAAAAGTCTGTATGCAGGCCCGCCGGTGCATCAAGTATTGCATCGCTCCCCGGATATGATCTCGTCTGCTTCATCATCAAATTCCGAGGGCTGTGGCTAGGAGCTTTAACCACCAAGCGGGATCCCGCAATATTAAGAGTTGTCGGTGAGGCCCAAGCATAATTCGGTCCCTGAGGAATCGTGTACTCGTGCCGTTTTCGCCACTCCAGTGGAGGATACTTAAATATATTACGCACTTGAGGGCCTCCTTAGAGTTTAAATCGGCGTCGCATATCTTCGGTTACGCTTTGACCTATGGCATATACCGCGCCTGCCCCACCGATAGCAGTAGCTACGCTCCCCAACATAACCATTGCAGGCCCGCTAGCAAGTGCTGCTCCGATACCAACTGGTGTTGAAATTGCCACCGCACCTTTAAACCAAGCCATGGCATGCTGATCGCGCCCATAAGGGTCGTTCCTATTATTCATCCGGGCACCGGCGACAGAAAATTGACTCAATGCACCACGAGGGTTTACACCGGTGTTTGCAAACCGCTTATTCAGGCTCAGCTTTAGCTGGTGTGCAAGCTTAAGAGCCTTGGCGGGCGAAGTCCTAGGGCGATGAAGAAAAAGAGTGTGCCCTTCTAAAGAAAGTCCCTTATCGACCAATATCTGCATTGCTTGGGTAAGAACGGCAGAGCCACCGAAATCTGCAACCCAAGCTACCGATTCAATCGTGCTTGCAGCTTCCATGGTAGCCGCAAGATGTACAGCTGAGCTACGGCTTCCGTCTATGGAAAGAGAGTTATAACGGAATAAACCACCCAAACGCTTCGGACCCGGGGTAAAGTGAAGGTCACAGCCAGTTCGCTCAATTGCGGATGTGTTATCCCCAAAGAATGTTAACGCACCAGGTATGCTGTAGTTCGCAGCTTCATTTGCAGATTCATAGTTCGCATCTGCAACTGCGACAAGGCGCCCAATCTGGGGATTAACCTTGCCACCCCTAACATACTTCGCACGCCATTCACCGGTTTCAGCCACTAGTGATGCGCGATAAGTACCTAATCGACTTTGCTGTACGCCCCTATCCTGCGTTCGGTAATAATTATCATCCAACACCAGCTCCATAATACAAAACTGGTCATTCATCCAGCGCACCACCGTCGCTTTTAAGCCCGGCAAAAATACATAGTATTTCTCACTGCCGGTACCACACTGACGCTCGCCGGGTCGTACGTACACGTTGTTTTTACCGAGCATGCCGGTGGTCAGCGCATTCAGCTCTTTCACCGCAATCCGCGCCCAGTGGTGATTGCGCAGCGCGGCCTGCTGCAGGCGATCGTAGACCGGTTTCAGTTCGGGCACGCAACTAATGCGCTTGCCTGCGCGCTGACCGGCGATGAGTGGATAGCGTTGAGGTGAGGACAGAGGGGCGACTTGTGGGGTATCCATGCGAATCCTTGCAATATTTCAAATCCCTGTGAAACTGCGTGGAATCTTAAAGAGCGCCAATATCGGCTTCAAGGATTATTGCGGGCACGCCAGTACCAGCTTTGGCTAATTTGGGCGGCTGACCGGCACGTTTCCGGGCGACTTCCCTCCCTGTCCGCACCCGCCATCCACCCCGCCTGTCCGGCCACCGGATGCCCCCCTCCCCCCCGGCAAGGGAGGAGGCAGGGGTGCTGCCACATCGCCATACTGACCCTAACCTAATAAGTATCCAAAAACGGACTCAAGGCATGAGCGGTAATCCCAACAGCAGTCAAATCGGGGAATGGTGGCGCAACAGCGTGATCTACCAGATCTATCCCCGCAGCTTTTGTGACGCTAACGGCGACGGCATTGGCGACCTTCAGGGTATCTGCCAGAAGCTCCCCTACGTGAAATCCCTGGGCGTCGACGCCATCTGGATCTCTCCTTTCTTCAAGTCGCCGATGGCGGATTTCGGCTACGACGTGTCCGATTATCGCGATGTAGACCCGATCTTCGGTAATCTGTACGACTTCGACCAGGTTATCGACAAGGCGCACGAACTCGGTCTGAAGGTCATCATCGACCAGATCCTGAGCCACACCTCCGACCAGCACCCCTGGTTCGAGGAGAGCCGCGCGAGCCGCGACAATCCCAAGGCCGACTGGTACGTATGGGCCGATGCAAAGGAAGATGGCAGCGCGCCCAATAACTGGATGTCCAACTTCGGCGGCAGTGCCTGGCGCTGGTGTACCCGCCGCCGCCAGTACTACCTGACCAACTTCCTCAAGGAGCAGCCGGACCTGAACCTGCACAACCCGGAAGTTCAGGAGCAACTGCTGGCCGACCTGCGTTTCTGGCTTGACCGCGGAGTCGACGGCTTCCGCCTGGACGCCATCAACCACGCGTTCCACAACCGCTCCCTGCAGGACAACCCGCCGCGCCCGGTGAAGCTGGACAAGAACGGCCTGCCGCCGGTGAACAGTTACGAATACCAGTGGCATATTCACGACAAGTCCCAGCCGGAGAACCTGGTTTTCCTGCAGCGGGTGCGCACACTGATGGATGAGTACCCCGGTTCCGCGACCGTGGGCGAGGTGGGTGATGACAATACCCACAAGATCATGGCCGACTACACCACCGAGCACCGCCTGCATATGGCGTACTCGTTCGACCTGCTGTCGGAAGAGTGCAGTGCACAGTTCCTGCGTGACACTCTGGAGAAGAACCGCCGGGTTACCGAGGAAGGCTGGCCGTGCTGGTCCATCTCCAACCACGATGTACCCCGCTCGTTCAGCCGCTGGAACAAGGGCTTCGACCCGGAAACCGCCAGCGCCCGCGCACCACTGTTCTTGCTCATGCAGCTGATGCTGCGCGGCAGCGTATGCCTCTACCAGGGCGAGGAACTGGGTCTGCCGGAAGCTGAGGTGGCGTTCGAGGATTTGCAGGACCCCTACGGCATTAACCTGTGGCCGGAATTCAAAGGCCGCGATGGCTGCCGCACGCCCATGCCCTGGTTCAACGGCGGCGAGATCAACGCGGGCTTCTCCAAGGTGAAACCCTGGCTGCCGGTCGCAGAAGAACACTACCACCTGGCGGCATCCGTTCAGGAAGACGACCAGCACTCCATGCTAAACCGCTTCCGCGCCGTGCTGCAGTGGCACGCGAACCTGTCGCCGGCACTGGCGATCGCCGAGCAGAGCATTATCGACAGCGGCAATGACCTGCTGGTATTCGAGCGCAGCAGCGGCGACGAGCGCTATTTTGTGCTGCTGAACCTTGGGCGCGAAGCCGCGAGTTATACCTTGCCGGAAGCATTTGTCGGGGCGGAAGACATCACCCCGGCCGGTTTCAGCGGCAGTGTGACCGCGGAGACCGTTGAACTGCCGGTGGCAGGCGCGCGCGTATTCCGCCGCAACTGAGCCAGAACAGTATTCGACGACCAGCGAGGAAGCCGGAAGAAAAACGGAAAGAAAACGGCGAAAAAATCCGAGAAACTGGCGCGCGGTTGCCTGACTGCACAGAACCCGCGCTCCATTACACACTCAAAGGATTACCTCTCAATAAGATCGTCAACCAGTGTTGCTCTCGTCAAAGCACGATTTCCAGTTTCTCTGGAAAGTTTGAAGCCGGCTACCAGCCGGCTTTTTTTTGCCCGTATCACCGGTGACCGCCCCCGAGCGAAAGATAATATCCCCGCCTCCCGTCATTCCGTTTCAATGTAAAAAGCGCCAATCACGGACCCTACCATGCCTCTCACTTGCCCTGAGGTTCGCTCGCCAGCGATGCCGATAGGCAGGCTCATCCCGCGGCCAATTCGGGATACACCGACGCGCCGCTTTGGGGAAATTCACAGGTCTGGTCAGTGCACGACGGTGCAGGGGTTTGTTCGCCCTGAATTTCACTGGAGAACGAATGCCTCCAGCGCACCCGCACGCCGCCCTGCAAGTTGCTCGCGAGAGCAGATGAGGTACGCATGCAAGGCTCTTCCACATTCATCAAGCAAGCTCTTAAAAAAATCGCCCTCGGCGCCAGCCTGGTTCTCGCCGCGTCGGCGGTCTTTGCACCGGTGGCACAGGCGGGTGACTACCCCTATCCCTACCAGCAGCACCGCTCCATGACCGACGGAAGTGCCTGGTGGCGCCGGGATGTTGTGGGCGGTGCGCCGCACATCATCATCGACATCAGTGAACAGCGGGCCTATTTCTACAAGGGCAGCCAGCTCGCGGGCATCTCTCCGGTGGCAACAGGCATTGCCGGCTACCGCACGCCCACTGGCAGCTTCCGTATTTCAGAGAAAAACATCGATCACCGCTCCAATCTGTTCGGGCACTATGTGGACCGGGCCGGCTATGTGCGCAAGTCGAGCGTCGATGTGCGCCGCGACAAGCGTCCGGCGGGGACCGTATTCCGCGGTGCGTCGATGGACTTCTTTATGCGTTTCAATGGCGCGGTAGGTATGCATGCGGGCAAGGTCACCGGGCGTCCGGAGTCCCATGGCTGTGTTCGCCTGCCCTGGCACATGGCGAAGATCTTTTTCGAAAATGCCCCCTCGGGCACCAAGGTCACGGTTCGTCAATAAACGCACGACCACTACGAAAAAGGGCAGCTTTCGCTGCCCTTTTTATATTCCGTAGCGCGCCTTAGCCGAGGCTCCCCAGCACACTGCGCATGGTCCAGAAATCCCAACCTTCCGGTAAACGTGCACGCTCTTCCTCGGTCGCAACAATACCCCGGCGATGTTCCGGCCACGCCAGCACCGCTACACCCTCGTAGCCGGTAAAGTGGTGAAACATTACGGGGGCGGATAGTTTGCGCTCCAGCTGCTCACACAGCGGGTGCCAGGACAAGGGCAGCTGCCGGCGCACCCGGGACCAGTCGCGTTCAGATTCCGTTTCTGCGTCGTGCGCAGACATTGCCGGGTGTTCCTGCTTCGCGTCAAACCGCGCCTGGCTAGCCGCCAGTGCGCTGTTCTCGGGCAATGTCAGTACGCCCATGGCCTGCTGCTGGGCGCAAAGAATACAGGCATCCATAGACAGCCCCAGCGCCGCACCCCGCTCCACCGGTACAAACCAGTGGTTCCCGGCGGGTACCGGCCACTCACAGAAGCCACAGGTACCGTGGTCGGCGGCCTCTGGCTCGACATCGCCCACCCCCAGCACCGGCTTACCCGGCGCCCAGAAATGCGCTTCTTCGCTGGGGAAAAACTCCTGCGCGTACTGGCTCACATGCCAGTGAAAACTGAACCCTTCGGCAACCCGCGTGCGGTCCCGCGGGCCGAGGCCGCGAAAACCGCGGTGGTTTACTTTCGCCAGGCAATATTCGCAGGCGTGTGGTGTGCCGCTCAGTCCGGGTGCCGCCAGTGCTTCCCGGGCGGTACCGATCCAGACCACCTGGGCGGGATCTTCCAGGGCGCCACAACAGCTGGCCAGGTGTACACGGTGAAAGAATTCCGTCCGCACCTGCCGGTCTTCCACCGCAGCCACATCCACCGCATACACCATCACCGGGCTCCCGCGGTACATCCAGCCGTGCTCGGTCTGCTCGAGGTCTCCCAGAGTAACTTCCATTCCCCGGATCAGGGCCTGCTCGACCGACGCACTGTGGGGGTCAGGCGCGGCGGCGTCAGCGGACTCTGCGACGGCCTCCGGGTCTTCGCGCTCCAGGACATCCTGCCCGATAGCCGCGTCGTGCGCATCGCGGCCCCCCATACCGGAAATGGCCTGGGTGAGTGCTTCCAGATGGCGGCTCCAGCGGCTCATCAGAAAGATTCCTCGAGGATGCTGTGGATCTTGGTTTCAGAATTGGTGATCACGCGGAAGGCCACTCGCTTGGATTGTTCGATATTCTCGCTGCCATCGGCATTGTAGATGGGTCGGGAGGAAGAATACCCGACAGCGGCCACATTCTGCATCATCCAGGCGTGGTGAGTGGTCACTTCATCCAGGGTATACACGTAGCGCAGCACCGAACGCGCGCGATCCTGCGATAAGCGCAGGTTATTGAAGTACATGTCATTGCGGTCACTGGTCTGCCCCCAGCCGGAGCTGGTGTGCCCCTCGATGCGCACCGCCTCTACCGACCCCTTAAACGGCGCCAGCACATTCATATAGCGGGGGAAGAACTCCTCAAACACCACCTTGTAGCTAGCAGTGAGCGCCGCCTCGCCGGTATCGAACATGGCATCGGAGTTATTGAAGGCCACCGTCAGGGTATCCCGGTCAATGGTGGCCCCCCAGCGCGCCAGATCTGGAGCGAATTCATTCTGCAGTGATTCGTAAATCGCCAGCTGGTTTTCCTTGTACGACATGGCGATGGTGCGGATTTTTTCCCGCTCGATCATGACCGAGCGCATCATCGCCACTGCAATACACAGAAACACCATCATCAGCCCCGCCATCAGGTCGGACACGCTGATCCACGAGGATTCGCCCTCGCCGCGGTTCGCCAAACCGGAACGGGGAAACCCCGGCCTGGTGGACATCAGGCGATTTCCTCGCGCGCGCGCTCATTCGCAGCGGCGGTTTGAGCAGCCTGTGTCAGACGCTGCATCTGCGCCACCAGCTGGCGGTAATCCCGGGTAAACTGGCCGCTGATGGTTGCCAGCGCCTGGCCCATGGCCGCAATAACGCCTTCCACCTCTTCTTCCATCTTGCGCTCCACCAGCTGGTATTGCTTGCCGATGGAATTCTCGGCGTCGCCCATGCTTTTGCGAATCACATGGCTGAGCGCATCCACCATTTCCTTGTGCGTGCGTGCCTGCTGCAGGGCCAGCTCCTGCATGCCATTGCGATGGGTGGTGATGGATTCCTGCACCAACCCCTGAATGAAGTCGGCATCCAGGCTGGACATTTTCTCGAAGGCGCCGGACACCGCCTTGATCTGCGCGCCCAGCATCTCACTCTGCTGGGCGATGCTCACCAGTGACTGCTTCATGTCGCTGGTCATGACCTGCTGTACCACATCGATGCCCTGTACAAACTGATCGATGCGCTCACCCAAGTGCGGCAGTACTTCCTGCATCTGCACACTCACCCCGCGGTAGCGTTCCAGCTGCTCATTGAGCGCCTGCATTTGTTCGCGCGCCTGTGCATTCACGCCCTGCATGCCTTCGAAGAACTGCGGAATATCCGCAAGTTGCTGGTGGATCTGCTGTAGATCCCGTGCCACCTGCACCAGCCCCATGACCGTCGTATCGCAGTGCTCGGACCAATATTCCACCCGCTCCTCATGGGCCTTGTATTCGCGGGTGAGGGTTTCCACCATGGCATCAAAGCGGGCAAAGTTTTCCCCGAAGCGGGTCATGTTTTCGCCGAACTGGTTTTCCACCCGCTCGTTAAAACGCTGAACCACCTGCTCCATTTCCTGTACCAGCGCCTGAGATACCTGCCCGGAAAAATTCTCCAGCTGCGCCTCACTCTGCTTCAACTGTCGCTCCTGCCCGTCAACCAATGCGACCTGCAGCTGCTGTAGCGCATCGCGCACGTCCGCCAAGTCGGTTACCGGCAGGTTTTCCCCCGGCAACGGGATAAAGCGGGTCAGGGCACGCAGCAGGATCGACAGGCCAATGCCGCATACGCTGGTAATAAAGGCGGTTTTCAGACCTTCCAGCAAATTGGAAATACTCTGGTCGATATCCGCGAGGCTGAATTCAAACAGGCCGATAATCACACCGGTAAAGGTGCCGAGAATACCCAGGGAGGTAAGCAGCCCGGGAGACTGTTCCACAAACTCCCCACCGCGACGAATAAACCGGCACACCAGCGCCAGGGCAAACAGTACCAGCATCACGGAGAGGAACCCGTCGGTTACCGCATCCGGGCTCAGGGCAACAAAAATAGAGCGCAAGAATTCAGACATGGAAGCAATCTCTTGTGGAATCTTCTCGAATTAATTTTTCATTATTCAGTTCAGGGGTTCCGGCTAGCCTTTCAGCTGCAGTACAAATTCCTGCACGGCATCACCGCTCGGCAACCGCGCCAGATGGTGGCTGAACAAACGATAACCGGGCAGCAGCCGCATCAGATCGGCCGTATTGCCGAGGCTGCGAGCCGTGCGGCTTTCGGAAACCCCGGTCACCGCAACCCGCTCATCTTCCAGCACCTCGAACATGGCCGGACGCTCCGGGTGCTGACTGGATTTATACACCAAGAAGTGCAGCTGCCCGCCGGGTGTCATGCGCCCCGCCAGCAGCTCCCCCAGGGCCTCGATCTGTCCCGGGCTGCAGAAATTCAGCAGGTCCCACAGGAACACGCCATCCAGTTTGGTGCCGGGATCAAAACTGAACATGGAGGCACTGAAGTCAGTACTTTCCCCGTGCATTTTCCGACGCCAGGCCAGGGACGCATGCAGGTCTTCCACATAGAGTGAACCCACCTTCTTCTTCAACGCATCGATATTGCGGCCGTTTTTACGCCCGCAATCCAGTACGGTCGCGTTGGCCGGCAGGGCCTCCAAGGCCTTGCTCACACCGGCAAATAGCACGCGCTCATCGTCGCGCACCTGGCGAAAGTAGGCGCTCACATCCGAAGCGCCGCCACTGCGCACCTGATTGCGCGAGGTGGTGCTGTCGTATTCGAGGAAATGTTCCGTGACATTCTGATCCATTCCCTCCCGCTTCATCAGGGAGTTGAACAGGCTGAAGCGGTCCATGCATTTCAGCAGCGTGACCGTGGAATGCCCCTTGGAAGCCACTTCGGGATAACTGGGGTCGTCCACATACTCGAAACAGAAATTATCCAGCAGCCGGAAGCGCCGCGGCTTATGCGGTTGATTGCGCCCGGTGTAACGCATGGTGTGCAAGATGGTGCCCTGCTTGAGATGCGGCTGCAGCAGGCGGATCAGGTGCTGGATGACATCCAGCTCGAGGAAATTCAGCAGATCCCAGCACAGGATGACATCAAACTTCAGGTTAGCGGGCTTTGGCAGCAGGTGTTCTTCCAGCGCGGCCAGCGGATCATCGCGGTGCTGGTTATCTGCCAGGTATTCCACCAAGTCTTCAATATGACACTGGCAGTTGAGGCCGAGAAAGGCTTGCGTGGTGCCGGAGGAGAGTGGCCCAAGGTCGAGGATTCTGTCCCCACTTTTGACCATCTCGGTCGTTAACGCAGCGAGGCCAAAAGATCGGTGTTGCATTATTTATCGCAGGATTTCGGGGCGTGAGCCAGGGATTGTAAACGGAAGCAGAAGGCAGCGCCGCACGGGGGATGCGGCGCTCCTGCAGGAATCAGCTGTCAGCCAGCTCCGTTTCCTTGGCCGAATCCTTGGCAGTGTCTTTCGGGGCAAAAGACTTTTTCGCGGCGGGTCGGCTCGGCGCTTCGTCTTTTGGCGGCAGATTCGGGTGAACCAGCTTGTCTTTGAACTCGGAATGACGGGCTTTCATCTCGTCATCGGTATCGACCATATCCATGGAGCCGCGGAACTTACCGCCGTCGTCCAGCTGGATGCGCGGGGCGATCAGGTTGCCCTTCACAACCGCGGTATTGCGGATTTCGATCAGCTCGTCTGCCAGCGCATCACCCGTCAGGGTACCGTTGATCACGATATTCTGCGCATGGATGTTCGCATTGATCTCACCTTCGCGACCGATGGACAGGTCGTGGCCTTCCATAATGACGGTGCCTTCGATGGTGCCTTCGATATGCAGGTCTTCGGTGCCGATCAGTTCGCCGCGGAACTTGATGTTCTTACCGATTACAGAGCGATCCTTCGCCATGGATGCATCGAGCTTGTCCGCAAACGGGCGCTCGGTTGCACCACTATCGTTCATTCCGGAGAGAAAAGAGTTGGAATCCAGACTTGCGTCCGGTTTAGGGTCGAGGGGATTCGCCATTGTTCAACCTAATGTAACCGTAGAGAGCTATTGTTTTCGTGAAACAACGTTTTTAGCGGTTTTCTCTGACAGTTCCCATAGGGAGTGCGACAAAAATCAAATCTTGCACCGACTTTGTGAGGGCCTTCACAATAATTTTTTACGCGCCAAACGAAACCGCCCCTAAAGTCGACCAATAAACACTCAGCCACCTTTCCATTATGCTTCTGGCGTCTTCACAAAGTAGTCGTGGGCGGCGCGGTTTACCCGCCCGGAAAGCAGCAACGTGGACACCATTGTGGGTATCGCCATCACCGCGTACATGCCAATCAGCAGGCTATTGACGATGTTCAGCGATGCCACTGCACCAAATACGATCAGCGAAAGATAGATTACGGTGTAAACCACCTGCAGTCGGTCACCAAACAAGAACACAAAACACTTCATGCCGTAATACCAGAAGGTGACAATGGTACTGAACGCCAGCGGCACCACCATGATCAGCAGTAATACCGGGCCCCAGCCGCCGAAGACATTGCTGAACGCGTTCGCCGTCAGAGACACCCCTTCAATGCCCTCTCCCTGCTGCCAAACGCCGGTTACAAGAATAACCAGTGCGGTACAGGTACAAATGATCAGGGTATCCACAATCGGCCCCACCATCGCCACCACGCCCTCGCGCACCGGCTCTGTGGTTTTGGCGGCACCGTGGGCGAGGGATTCAGTACCGATACCGGCCTCGTTGGAAAAAGCACCCCGGCTAATACCCGTGGCGATCACCGTGCCGAGCGCGCCACCGGCCACTGCCTGGCCGGTAAAGGCATCATTGAAAATCAGCGCAAAGGCACCGGGGATTTCCTGCCAGAAGTAGCCGATCACACCCAGGGTCAGCAGCAAATAGAAAATCACCATCGCCGGCACAATGCGCACCGCAAAGCGGCCAATACGCTGGATGCGCCCGGCAATCACCACCAGTGCCGCCAGTGCCAACACAACCCCCAGGCCAAACTCGAATAACAGCGCGTTCTCCGGGCTCACCCAGCCCAGAGGCTCAGCAAAGGAGACCCGCAGCAGCTGCACGGTCTGATTGGCCTGAAACGATGGCAGCAGCCCACCCAGCCCGGCGATGGCAAACAAATAAGCCAGCGGCAACCAACGTTTGCCCAATCCTTCACGGATTACGTACATGGGGCCGCCCTGAATCTCGCCGCGGCTGTCACGACCGCGGTACATCACCGACAGGGTCGCGGTGTAGAACTTGGTCGCCACACCCACCAGCGCAGTCACCCACATCCAGAAGATGGCCCCGGGGCCACCGGCACTGATCGCAATGGCAACACCGGCGATATTGCCAAGGCCGAGGGTGCCGGAAAGCGCGGTGGAAAGTGCCTGGCGATGGGGTACCTGGCCGGGATCATTGGGATCGTCGTACTTACCGCGCAGCAGATCGATGCTATGCCCAAGGTGCCGATAAGGACGTCCGCGCGAGCTGACCAGCAAAAACAGGCCGCCGCCCACCAGCAACACCAGCAGTGGCGTGCCCCAGGCGTAGGCGACGAAGGTATTGAGGACGGATTCCAGAGAGGTGAGGAAAGACATAATTGGGCGAGCGCTACCGTTAGTGGTTAACCCGCTATCCTCGCCCAATCACTGTGAAATCTCAAATCATGGCTGTAAGTGCTTGTCGACAAAGGCCACTATTTTCTCTGCGGTAAGCACCCGCGCATCGCCGGTTGTCAGGTAATGTGTCTCGTCCTTCAACGCGACAAATTCAACCGGCTTCTTCTCGCGCTTCAGGCGTTTGTACATGTACTTGGACTGTCGCATAGGCACTGTGACATCGTCCTCTCCGTGAATGAGCAGCACCGGCGCCTGGAAATGCTCCGCATGGCGTGCCGGGGATACTGCACGCAACATGTCCTTATCCACTTCGCCGCGCGCCATATTTTGCTCCCAATACGCCACTACCCAGTGATCGCTACCGTGGTCGCGCTTTTCCGCTCGCAGCATCTGCTCCAGATCACTGACGCCATTCACAGAAACGACACAGCGATATTTTTCCGGCGTGAAGGCACCGCCCGCGAGCGCGGCGTAGCCCCCATAGCTCATACCGGCAATACATACCCGCTGCGGGTCAACCAGCCCTTTGCGCACCAGCATGTCGACCGCATCCGTCAGGTCATCCTGCATTTTTGCCCCCCACTCACCGCTGCCGGCGTTGTAGTGGTCGAGCCCGAAACCCGTAGAGCCCCGGAACTGTGGCTGCACCACCAAATAGCCGCGATTCGCCAGCGCCTGCGCCAGCCAATCAAAGCCAACGCGGTCGTAGGATGCCGGGCCGCCGTGGGGCATGACCACCGCAGGCAAGTTCTCCAATGCGTTCACTTTGTTGCGCGGTAAGGTGAGCAATGTCGGGATTACCAGACCGTCGCGGGCCTTGAAATTAATCGTGGCAATGGGATGAACCTGCTCGCCGCTAATGTGCGGGCGGGCAGAGGCCAGCTTTACCGGTGCACCCTCTTCGGCGAACAGGAAATAGTCACCCGCTACCTGAGAGCCTTCGACATAAATCAGCAGATGCTCCCACCCCTGCGTCCAGTCCCGCAGCCACACCGAGTGACCGCCAAAGTACGACTGAATTTTCTCCATACGCGCATCCAGCGCGGGATCAAAGAAGCGGTAACTGGGTGTGAGCCCAGAATAACGCACCCCCCATACCCGGCGGTCGAGGCTGGTGTAGGTGTACTCCACATCCGCATCGTCACGGCCAAAACCCACATCGGTGAATTCTCCGGTAATCAGCGAGAGGGTGTAGAAATTATCGCGGCCGGTTTCTTCGTTGTTGGTAATTGCAACAAGCGACTCCCTGTCCGGCGTCATACCCACAAACGCAATCGCCGGGATCTCGGTTTCGTGGCGATAAATTTCTTCCCACTCCTCGCCGTGCAATGCCAGCATTCGGTGGAGATTCTGCCTGTTGTCGAACAGCTCGTGGGCGATCACCTCTCCCCGATGGTCGACAAAGAAATCCCAGGACGAGGTGCGCCCTTTGAAATGCACCCTTGGGCGCCGTGGGCTATCGAGTTCAACCCGCAGTAACGACTTTCTGGGGCTCTGATCGTTTTTGCTATCCGGTACAAAGGCCGGCATATAGGCGTATTTGTTGTCGGGCGAAAGGCCGACAATACTGCCCAATCCCGTTTGCCCGGGATAGATCACATCGCCCGGCGTCAACAGCTGCCGCACTTCACCACTACCAACGCCGAAGGCATAGGCCGTACTGAGATCCATCTTGCCCCGGAAACCCCACATCTTGCGCACCTGCGAGGCGACCAGGATCAATTCGTCCTCATTGGCAAAGTACATCGACTTCGGTGTAATTTCCGAGAGATTCAATGCATTCAAGCGCTTCTGTTCAGACAGCGACATCACCACTGCCACGTCAACGCCCGCCTCGTTGGTCACCCGATACGCGATGCGGTCACCACTGGGTGAGACCGTCAACATGCTCACTTGCGGCAGAACACCGTAATCTTTTGCGGTCAACGCACCGTCTGCAGCCTGCACGGCGAGTGAAAACATGGCGGCCAGAGCCAATCCATACCAGGAAAAAGCCCGAGTAATTCTGGGTGAGGGAGGAAATCGCATGACGTCGTCCTTGCTTATTATTCTGAAATACGGCGCGCGCGTGTCGCCGCGGCGCCCAAATAATACATTGCCGCGAAAGAAATTCTCGCAATGACTGGCGATATATTCTCCCCGGGCAAAAAAAAGCCCCGACAAGCGGGGCAAAATAAAGGTGACATCAATTAGCAATGTCAAAGAGGAAACACAGAGACCAAAACCACTTCCTCAACTCTCAGCCTGAGCCAGATTCCCATCGGCTTCAGCCGCTTTCGGCTCGCTGACCCACAGGGCACACACTGCCGCCAGCAGCCAGCTGGCGCCGCCGAGCATCAGCGCATAAATTGCTTCGTTATCGAAGAAGGTGCGCAGCACAAAGCCCAGCACGCTGGCGGCAAGCAATTGAGGGATCACGATAAAGCCATTAAAGATGCCCATCATCACGCCCATTTTGCGCTGCGGCACATGAGTGGACAGCATGGCGTAAGGCAGTGACAGGATGGACGCCCAGGCGAAGCCCACGCCCAGCATGGGCAACAGCAACCACTGGGGATCGCGAATAAACAGGAACGACAACAGCCCCAGGCCACCCAGTGCCAGGTTCAGGCTGTGCGACAGGCGCATGCCGAAGTGGCGGGCCATCAGCGGAATCAGCAGTGCCGCCAGCGCCGCAAAGCCGTTGTAGGTGGCAAACAGAATACCTACCCAGTCAGCGCCATCGTTGTACGCCTGCGAAGTCACTTCACTGGTGCCGAAGTGGAAACTGGTCACAGCCGCGGTGGTGTAAATCCACATGGCAAACAGCGCGAACCAGGAGAAAAACTGAACCCAGGCCAGCCGCTTCATGGCATCCGGCATGGAATAGAGGTTGGAGACGATGCTCTCCAGCATTCCCTCTTTTGCATCGGCAGCGCGCCCGCGCCGTAGCACCAGCGCCAGCAACTGCAGCCCACCGAGGCCGGCGATCAGGCCCGCAAGAATGTACAGCTGCTGATCCAGCCCCTGCTGCCACACGAAGGCACCAAAGGCCACGCCCACCAGCAGCATGGCACCGCCGATCTTGCGGTAGCCCGCGCTGTGGTCCGCAGCCGGCTCACCCGCCTGCTCTGCCAGCTCCGGGGATTCCGCCGCTTCAAACGCGGCCTGCTCTTCAGGGCTGTATTCGCGGGTGCGGAACACACTCCACAACACCGCCAACAGGAAACCGATACCGCCAACATAGAAGGAGATGCGCACGGAATCCGGCACCACACCCTCCGGCGCGGTATTGGCAACATCAAACCAGTTCGCCAACATCCACGGCAGCGCCGAGGCCACCACCGAGCTCACGCCAATGAAAAAGCTCTGCAGTGCGTAACCAAACGAGCGCTGTTTCTGGGGCAGCATATCGCCTACCAGCGCGCGGAAGGGCTCCATGGAAACATTGATGGAAGCATCCATCACCCACAGCATGCCCGCGGCAATCCACAGAGTGGGAGAGTGGGGCATAAACAGAATGGCGATAGAAGACAGAATTGCACCGGCCAGCAGGAACGGGCGGCGACGGCCGAAGCCCGTCCAGGTGCGGTCACTGAAGTAGCCGATCAGCGGCTGAACCAACAGGCCCGTCAGCGGCGCCGCTACCCACAGCACCGGAATATCGTCGATCTCCGCCCCGAGGGTCTGGAAGATACGGCTGACGTTGGCGTTTTGCAGGGCAAAGCCGAACTGGATACCGAGAAACCCGAAACACATGTTCCAGATTTGCCAGAAACTCAGCTGGGGCTTGGCGCCGGCAACTGCCGCTGTAGTTGAAGTTTGAGACATTGGGTTCACCGCTGACTGACTTATGGTTATGCAGCGATTGTGTCAGCAGCGGCAAGCGGAGCCATCCTCCCCGGCGGGGGCGGAGAGCTGGAGCAAACCGCCAGCTCGGCGGAACGGCGCGTCAAAGCGGTCGAGCCACACCTAGAAAGTCAATGACCGAGCAGTCTCTTTTAGAGGTGCAGTAATCATAAAGTCCATATAATTGGACTTTAACTGTCTTAAATAGACTTATATCCTATTTTGAGCACTTTAAATACACCCTTAACAAAGTCCAAAAACTGACACATAATTGTTAAAGAGCGGCCCAATATCCGCCAAAAAGGACTTTATGGATTACACCAGCAAATCTCCCGCAGCCATCGCCGAAGTGCTGGGGCAACGGCTCAAGCAGGCTCGCCTGAACCGGGACCTCACCCAGCTGGAAGTTGCGGAGCGCGCCGGCGTCAGCCGCAAGGCGGTGCTCAACGCTGAAAAGGGCAAGACGCAGCTGGAAGTTCTGGTGGCTATACTCCAGGCCCTCGACCTCACCACCCAGCTCGATAAATTCCTTCCACCGCAACCGCCCTCCCCCATCCAGCTTGCCAAACTGCAGGGCAAGCGCCGCCAGCGCGCCTCCGGGCAACGGGGCAAACACGGTGGTGAAGAGGAAGAAAACACACAGGAGGAGCCGGAATGGTAATGGAAGCCATCCGTGTGGACTTCGCCAGCGAAGACGGCAAGACCCTCACCGCCGGCGCCGTCAGCTTCGACACCGACACCGGGGTCGGCGCCTTCGAATACGATCCGGCCTTCATCGACACCGGCATCGAACTCTCCCCGCTCAAGATGCCCCTGGCACCGCGCATCTATAGCTTCCCGGTATTGCGCTTCGATACCTTCCGCGGCCTGCCCGGGCTGATTGCCGACTCCCTGCCCGATGACTTCGGCAATGCCGTACTCAATGCCTGGATGGCCGCCCAGGGCAAACACCCGCAAGACATCACACCGCTGCAACGACTGCAATACACCGGCAAACGGGGCATGGGCGCTCTCGAATACGCCCCCGCCACCCGCATCAAAAAACTCAACGCCACCCAGGACATCGCCATTGACGAGTTGGTGGGTATCGCCCAGGAAGTGCTCGACAGCCGCGCCGACTTTCACATCGAGCTCGGCAAAGATGACGCAAACCGTGAAGCCATGGTCGCCCTGCTCTCCGTGGGCATGAGCGCCGGCGGCGCCCGCCCCAAAGCCGTGCTGGCCTTCAACAAAGACTTCACCCACGTACGCTCCGGGCAGGCTGACGCACCGGAAGGCTTCACCCACTACCTGATGAAATTCGACGGCGTCAGCGAGCACAACAAAAACCAGGAAACCTTCGGCGACCCGCTTGGCTTCGGTGCCATGGAATACGTCTACCACGAAATGGCCACCAACTGCGGTATCCACATGATGCCCTGCCACCTGCTCACTGAAGGTAACCGCCGGCACTTTATTACCGAGCGCTTCGACCGCCGCGGCAACCACAAACGGCACATCCAGACCCTCAACGGCCTGGCCCATGTGGACTACAAGGCCCCCGGCTCCTTCTCCTACGGCGAACTCTTCGCCGTCGCGCGGCAACTGAAACTCAGCGCCAAAGACGCCGAACAGCTACTACTGCGCATGGTGTTCAACATCGTCGCCCGCAACCACGACGACCACGCCAAGAACTTCGCCTTTCAGCTCAAGCAAAAAACCTGGCAACTGGCCCCCGCCTACGACCTCGCGTACAGCTACAAGCCCGGCAGCCGCTGGATCAACAGCCACTGGATGAGCCTGAACGGCAAGCGCGAAGACTTCACCCGCGCGGACCTCTACAGCCTGGAGAAAATCAGCCCGCTGTTCTCCCGCAGAAAGATCGACGGCATTGTGGACGAGGTGGTGACCGAGGTTTCACGCTGGAGAGAACTGGCCAAGACCCATGAAGTACCCGGCCCCCTCATCGACGAGATTGCCATGAATCTTCGGTTGAATATCTAGGGGAAAAGGCGAACGCGACATGAAGAAAAAGCGGCCAACCCGAAAGCGGTCGATCGATTCTCAGGCATCGACGTCAAACCAGATGCCCAGATATAGCCATATTGCCCATGCCTACATTTGGACATAATGGCTACACATGGATATAAATGCCCAGATATAGACATAATGTCTATATCTGGGGGCTTTTGAATAAAACTGTTAGCCACTTAAGGTAATTTATGCGCGATGTAGTGTTAGATAATTTCAAATTTATTTTGATATCGCTAGTAATAGTTGGGCACGTTATCGAGCCTGTTATTGGACGGTTTGACTGGGCAAAATCCGTTTACATATTTATATACATATTTCACATGCCCATGTTCGCTTATGTTTCCGGGGTGGTATCTTCAAGGGAGATTAACAATGCAGTAGTGAAAAATATTGTAAGTAAATTGATTATTCCATATGTATTGTTAGAATTAACTTATTCAATGTTTGACTATTTCTTGTTCTCAAGAAATAGCTTGAATGTTACGCCGCTGGTTCCGTACTGGATTCTGTGGTATTTATTTAGCTTGGTTTTGTGGCGACTATTGTTGCCAATTTTTAACCAATTTAGATTCCCTGTTGTGCTTGCAATACTCGCAGGCCTTGCATGTGGAGTTAATGAATATAATTACAATCTTTCCTTCTCAAGGACTTTTGTGTTTTTCCCATTTTTCCTAATTGGCAATTATTATCATTCCACAATTATTAGAACATTGCGGAGCTATGATAAAAGCAAACTAATTGGTTCTGTTGTTTTATTAGGTATCTTTCTTTTAATTTTAGCTGTTCCTGAAAGTAATGATATTAAACTTGGTTGGCTATATGGAAGCAGGTCCTACTCTAGCTTGGGTGTAGATTGGGTAATGGGATTTTTCTATAGGTCTTCAATATATGCTGCCGCCATTTTACTTGGCATTGCATTATTATCGGTAACTAAAAATAATCGTAGCATTGGTACAAAGTATGGTGAAGATTCTTTGTATATATATGTGTTACATGGTTTCGTGATGAAAGGTTTGATAGCAGTTGGGTTTTACAAGTATTTTGATGAGGACTATGAAATCGTTATTTTAATGGCGGCGTCATTAGTGCTTCTACCAATATTGAGTTCACGTTTTTCGAAAATCATTGGTAAACACATGATGAATCCCCTAGGCGGATTATCGAATGGGGGCTTTGCTAATTTAGTATTGGCTAACAAAACCATGCAGTCGGACGCTCGTTCCTCGCGCCGCTGATGGTGGCGTTATGCTCAGTAAGCACGGAGAAAAATATGTCAGCCAGAAGAAGGTATTTACACCCCTTCTTAGATAGTGACAGATGGAAAAAATTCGAACCGAGAAGTGGGGATATTGTAATTGCCACTCCTTTTAAATCTGGCACTACGTGGATGCAAATGATTGTTTTAGGACTTTTGCATGGAATCAAAAATCCACCGTTGTTGAGAGAGGTGGGGCACTGGATAGATTTTAGGTCGGCACCTGAGGAGGAGACACTTGCGCGTCTTGAAGACCAATCTTCACGAAGGTTCGTTAAGACCCATTTGCCCTTCGATGCAATCAAATTTGATAAAGGTATTAAATATATTGTAGTTGATCGTGATCCTAGGGATGTCTTTATGTCTCTCTGGAATCACTACAAAAATATGGATGTTGATTTGGTTAATAGTGACCTTCCGCCAGATGTCCATCCTATACCACCGTGTCCTGATAGCATCCATGAATTCTGGAAGTCATGGCTAACAAAAGGGTATTTTGAATGGGAGAGCGAGGGGTATCCTTTCTGGTCAAACTTGAGGCATGTGCAATCATGGTTTGATGTGAAAGATTTAGATAATGTGTTACACGTGCATTACAACAATTTATTGCTTGATTGTGATTCAGAAATTAAGCGGGTCGCTAAATTTATTGAAGTCGAGATTTCTGATGAGGAAGCGAAGTCTCTGGCCAATTACACTTCCTTTGAATCTACAAAGAAAAATCTCAATAAATTATTTCCTGGGGGCTATCGCCTGTTTAAAAATGGCCCAGATACCTTTTTTCATAAGGGAAAGAACGGTCGATGGAAAAGTGTATTAACTAAGGAAGATGAAAAGCTGCTGTCTGAGGCTGCCGAAACCATGCTTAGTAAAGCTTGCTTCAAGTGGCTGACCTTCGGAACCTTGTAGCGGAGCATAACAATCAGCGGCAGAGCGACAGCCAGCGCTGGGCGTTAGGCTCAAGTGAAAATCGATGAAAGTACCAAGAAAAAATAAGCATTGGTTAGAAGAAATGACCGTTGCCATGGAAAATAATAGCTATGGCAGCGTGGTAGAAGAATACTCTACAGACACCTCTGAGGTGCTTAAGCTCGCAATTTGTGCAACAAAAGATGCGGCAAAAAATCGAGGTATATCAAAAGCGTCGATTATAGAAAATGTCATTTCAGAGATAGAAGAAATCGTCAGAGATGAAATGAGTCGAGATCTGGAGCCGGAAGGGGTTTCTTTAGAGATTCAGTATTTTCTTTCCTACTTAGACGCAAATGTACTTTTCGGTGTAATCTCAGAACGTAAGGCTGAGGAAATCATGAACTACTATACGGAGTCTTGAGGGCCACCAGTCTAACAATTCGCTGCAAAGGGGCGTTAAATGCCGGTAATCAAAAAATCTATCGCGTTTATAATTTCATCACGGAAAGTTTCTAGGTTTTCGACGGGGCGCTTCAATATTGATGTCGGCGCACTGGTTAGCTGGTGGGTAAGTAGCGCGTACTCATTGCTGTCAATTTGAAAAATTGGGCATAAACGTTCAGGTGCCTCTCGCTCAAGATTCTGTGCGGGAATTACCGGAATAACGATTCTGGAGTTCAACACAGAAATGAGGTCAGTCTGAACATCCAAAAAGTATGGATAGGCCTTTCTGGTGGTTTTATCCGTGTTTTCGTAGAGGGTAAACTGGCTCACTAGAAACCCCTAAACGCGTCTGAGAAAAGGCCGTTTTTTTCCACGAACTCATTGCATGCCTCAAGGCCCTTTTGATTGGCTTTTAGCCATTCTTCAGCCTGTCGCTTGCTGACTTCGGCAGCCAATGCCTTTTCAAGCGTCGCGGAAAGGTTAATGTTTAGCTGTTTAGCCTTAGTGAGTAAGTCTTTGTTTAGACTAAGGTTTGTTGGTTTCTTGGCCGCTGAATGGTCATAAATTGACTTCATGGTCACAGTCCTCACGTGAATCATGTGCATAGTATATGCGCATAGACCTTGCGTAGCAAATGCATTTAACAAGGCGCTGCAGCCGACGGTGATCTTCCCTTGCTTTAACAGACACCAAAGGAGTTGCAGTGGAGAGATTGGAGCTGAAAATCCCACCTATTGTTCAAGTACTTTTCTTTGCAGGCTTCATGTGGGTATTGGCAGGGCTATTACCAATACTGAGCATTACGTTCGCCGCTTCCTCGCTCGCGGCCATAGTCTTTGCGTCAGCGGGTCTGATTTTCATCTTACTTGGCGTTTTAGCGTTTCGGTCTGCGGGGACTACCGTCGATCCCAGAGTACCAGATCAATCAACTTGCCTCGTCACTAGTGGAGTCTATCGAATAAGCCGAAACCCAATGTACGCTGGTTTTCTGCTCATGCTGGTCGGCTGGGCCGTTTTTCTCAGTAATATCGCAAGCATTCTGCTGCTCCCGCTGTTCGTGATGTATATGAACCCCTTCCAAATCACTCCGGAGGAGCAGTGTATGCGTGAAAAGTTTGGCGGTGAATACCGTGAATACGAATCAGCGGTTCTGCGTTGGATTTGATGCTATACAAGCTAGCCTTAATTGCTGAATGTAAAAAAAATATTGCACTGTTGACCCAAAACATAGTCATCAATGGCGTTCGTCGCGCAGGGCATGGCCTGGACGGTTCACCTTGCGCCCCAACCGTCTCCAACCCGAGCTTTTAGGAAAAAATTCGTAATATGGAAATAGTTAAGCTGTCTGAAATTTCTGATGTCGAAGTTTCTGAATTAGGCGCTGGACTTGTGGCCACCGTTGCGAACGGTGCATCGGTTGGATTTCTTTCAGATTTTACTACCTCGGATGCTGAATCGTACTGGCGCTCAGTTCGTGTCAGCCTCAATGACTACCTGCATCTTTGGGTAGTAAAAGCAGAGGGAAAAATCGTTGGCTCTGTCCAACTTGAAAGACCCACTAAGAAAAATGGATACGTGCGGGGAGAGATACAAAAACTATTTGTAGATCCTGCATTCAGGGGGCAAGGTATCGCCTCAAAACTTGTGGAACAAGCCGAAGACTATGCTTTCTCAATCGGAATACATACACTAGTGCTGGACACTGAATCGGGTAGTGATGCAGAAAAGCTGTATGAAAAGCTCGACTGGGTAAGAGTAGGAGAAATCCCGGGATACGCGCTCTCGCCGAGCGGGGAATTGAAGGGTACCACGTACTTTCACAAGCAACGGCCCTCGTAAAGAGCCGCATACCAAGAGATTTCTTGCAAAAAAACGAGATATTTGAGTGAAAAGCATGCAGTTATCCACAAAAATCTGGCTTCTACATTCCGCACTCGGACTGGCGTCCTCCCTGCTACTGGTATTTCTTTTTGAGTCGTTTCCCTCAGTACGGATACTCTCAAATGAAGCGGTCGTCTTCGGCGTCATGTCGGGGGCAATGGGCATGGCAATTAATCGCGCGATGCGCTCATCATTACCGGCGAAGACTGAGCATTGACATCAAGGAAGAGATCATGAAACAAGCACTAAAGAATTGGTGGGCCACTGCAGAGGCGGCGGAAAAGAATGGCTTGATCGTGCTGGGCGCATTTCTTGCCGGGGTATTTCTTTTAACATTCGGCATTGAAATAGGTAGGGCCATTGCGCTGCTGATGTAATTTTATCTAGCACCCTGCACGCTGATTGTGCAATGACCTGCCCGAGCGCCAGACCGTTCGCCCCACCTGAAGGATCAAAAGTGCTCGGCATTTAATGAATATGGTAACAACGTACACGTGATCCTCAGACACCTACCTACCCTACTTCTAGCCCTCAGCTGTTGTGCAGAGGCGGTGGAGATTGCGCCCTTCACCTCCGACGGCTGCAGCGCGTTTCCCGATGGAACCATCGAGCAGGAAGCACTGTGGCTGGCTTGCTGCCGGGCGCATGATTATGCCTACTGGAAAGGCGGGTCTTATGAGGATCGCGTGGCGGCGGATGATGCGCTCAAGGCTTGTGTGGCAAGTACCGGCGAGGAAGAAATCGCAAACCTTATGCTGGCGGGGGTGCGCATCGGCGGTTCGCCTTACCTGCCGACGAATTTCCGCTGGGGCTACGGCTGGCCGATGGGCCGCGGGTACAAGCCGCTGACGCCTGCCGAGCAAGAGGCAATCAGGCGCAGCGAAGCGGTAAGCGAGGCGGTAAGCGAGCAAGACTCAACAACCAATGAACAAACAGGCAACGAGTAAAAAGGAAGTTTCATGAAGCAACTGGTTATCGCTATCGTATTGTCGCTGGGTAGTTCGCTGTCGCTGGCGAAGGATCTTACGGGCGTCTGGGAACTGGTGTCCGGGAACTATGTGGATGGCAGCGGCAAGCTGGTGGATTACAAGGAACTCGACATGAAGGCGCTGAAGGTGATCACAGATTCACACTTCAGTTTTACGTCTATGAAGGGCGGTACCTTTTGGGCCTCAGGTACCGGGACCTATGCACTGAAAGACGGCCAGTATATTGAGACCCTGCGCTACAACTCATTTGGCGAAAAGGCCGGGGCAATCTTCGCGTTCACCACACAAGTTGAAGACACCACCTGGACCAATGAGCGCTGGGAAGATGGCAAGCGCGTGGAATACGAGGTGTGGCAGCGCGTGGAGTGATCGGCGCGGCTAGCGGCGCTGCGCTCCCGGTTTCTTCGCCAGGAAGATCGCGTGGCGCGCGCCCTTGCCCGGGCGCTCCCGCACGGTCTTGACCTCCACCTGATACCCCGCCTTTTTCAGCCGGTTGGCATAGACCGCGTCCGGTGATGCCGACCACACAGCCAGTACGCCGCCCGGCACCAGGCTTTTGTAAATACTGCTGGTGCCTTCAATGGAGTACAGCCAGTTGTTGTCGGCCTGCGTCAGCCCCTCAGGGCCGTTGTCCACATCCAGTAGGACGGCATCGTATTCAGCGTTGCGATTGACCAGTAATTCGCCCACATCGCCGATGTGCTCAACCACGCGGCGATCATCCAGTGGCCACCCGGCGCACTCTCCGAGGGGGCCACGGTTCCACTCCACCACCTCAGGAATCAGGTCCGCAACGATCACTTGCGAAGAGTCGGTCACCGCCTCCAGCGCCGCCGCCAAGGTGTAGCCCATGCCCATTCCGCCCACCAGCACCCGGGCGCTCTTTTTGTCCTTCAGGTGCGCACAGCCCAGTACGGACAGCTGCTGCTCACTGTGGAAGCGGCGGCTATTCATCAGCTCACCGCGCGGGCCCGACAGGGCGATGGAAAACTCCTGGTCGCGCTGGCGCAGCGTGAGGGTACCGCCGCCATTAGGGATCTGTGCGGTGCCGAGTTCGATCCAGGGTTTCATGGGTGTGATTCTCTGTCGTCTGGTGCCATTGGGGCGGTGCGGGTAGCGCGCGCACTGTAGCACACGTTGGTGATCCGGGCCGGCAACGCTATGATGAGCCCGTTGTGCCTCCTGTTACTAGAGGTCACGAGCGATCGGGGCCACGTCACCCCCAGTCTAGCCCTGCTTAGCCGTACGAGCACCAGTGAACCATGAACCGAAGAAAGAAGGTCAACCAGATCCTGAAGAAGAAGGCCAAAAAGGCCAACGACAAGCTAAACCCGAAGCAGAAGCCGCGCTATATCTCCAAGGCGGAACGGGCGAAGCTGGAGCAGGAACGCGGCCCGGAATCGGATAACTAACAGCTACAGAACGCACTTCTTACGAACACATCTCTACATAAGGAACGCGCTATGGATTTAGGTGCATTTTCAATCAGCCTTACCGTTAAGGATATCGAGGCATCCAAGAAGTTTTACGAGAGCCTCGGGTTTGAGTCGATGGGCGGTGACTGCGGGCAGGGGTGGACCATTCTTAAAAATGGCGACCATATCATTGGGCTTTTTCAGGGCATGTTCGACAGGAATATGCTCACCTTCAATCCCGGCTGGAACCAATCCGCACAGGCGACCGAAGCATTTACCGATGTAAGAGTATTGCGCGATGAACTGGTACAGCGTGGCATTGAGATTGTCAGCGACGGTGCAACTGGCGAGTCTGGCCCCGGCAGCATCGTGATTGAAGATCCGGACGGTAATCCGATATTAATTGATCAACACCGTTAATCAGAGCCAGGTACAACAGTTCTTTCAATGCCTGCCAATTGAATTTCTGAGATTTGTTCAGAAAATAAAAGCCCCGGGTTTTACCCCGGGGCTTTTTTGTTTTAGTGATGTCTTGCAGAAACTCAGTGCAATACGATCACTTCGTTCGCATCGAGGTTTAGCACCGCGGAACCGCCGCTCACGTTCACCACATCACTGCTGGTGTGGCTGTTGTACTGGCCGTCGGCCAGGCTCAGGTTGCTCACGTTGATCGAGGTGCTGCCACCGCGGTTGACCGCCACCATCACGCTGTCGGAGCCGGAAACACGCTCGAATACGAGAATGTCGCCGTTCACCCAGCGCTGGTTGTAGCTACCGGAGGCCAGCGCCGGGCTCTGAGCGCGCAGGTCGGCCAGCGCCTTGATCAGCAGGAATGCATCGCTGGTTTCGCTGAAGGATGGCATGGCTTCACGGTTGTACGGGTCGTGGCCAATCTGGCCGTCGCCGTTGGCGTCGAACCAGGTGGAGTTCTGCTCACTGCCGTAATAGATGGTCGGGATACCCGGCAGGGTCATCACCAGTGCCATACCCAGGTTCTGACGCGCATCCGCCAGCGCCTTGTTGAAGCCCTTACCGGTACGCCCGTTATCCACAGGACCGGTGGTCTGCAGGAATACGCTGGTGCGGGTAGCGTCGTGGTTGTCGAGGAAGATCGGCTGCCAGCTTTCACGTCCATTACCGCCCAAAGCACCGGGGCGGGACTCAATGTGGGTATTGAGTTCGGTCATGGTGATATCACCGGCGATGGCCGCTTCGATGTTGTTGCGCAGCTGGAAATCGAGCAGTTCGGACTTACCGTTTGCAGAGCTCAGGAACTCCATCGACAGCGCATCGCCGGCACCGGCGCCATACCACTCACCGAAGATATACACATCCGGATCCACCGCGCGTACGGCGTCATTGAAACGCTTGATGAAGCTCGGTTCGATATGTTTGATGGCGTCGATACGGAACGCATCTACACCGTGCTGCATCCACTTGATGGCGGCATCAATCAGGTACTGGTCGGCAACGCTGTTGCTGCTTATACCGTGATTAAAGTCGGTAAGGTTGAACAGGGTCTTGTTGGTGAAGGCCCAGGGGTCATCCCACTCGCCGAAACACTGGGTGGTTGGGTCGCTGTCGCCACAATCGGCAATGGCGCCGTTGCGGTGATACCAGGTGCCATCGTCCTGCAGGAAGTCGGTGATGAAGGCGCCTTCTTTGTACAGGGCGCCGAATTCATACTGGTCGTCCTGGTTGGAGTGGTTGAGGGCAATATCCAGTACCAGCTTCATTCCGCGCGCTTCCATTTCCGCGTCCAGCTGATCCACCAGTGCCCAGTCACCCAGGTGCTCGTCCACTTCATAGAAGTCGCGGCCCCAGTAACCGTGGTAGGCGCCATCGCTGCCGGTGTTGTCGATATTGTCATTCAGCGGGGTTACCCAGATGGCGGTAATACCGAGGTTCTGTAGGTAGTCCAGTTTGTCGATCAGGCCCTGGATGTCGCCACCCCAGTACTTCTTCCACTCGGACAGACCACCGGCCTGTTTGCTGGCGGAAGTGCCGGCCGGGTTGTTACCGCCGTCGTTGCTGGTGTCGCCATTGTGGAAGCGGTCCACAAATACGAAGTACATGCTGCGGTTACGGAAGTCGCTGAGCGGAGGGGTAACGACTTCGCAGCCGTCTGCATCGACGCTGGTACCTGCCGGGGTGTTCGGACACTGATCAATGCTGTCGGGCACGCCGTCGCCATCGCTGTCCGCCGCTACTACGCCGCAATTTACGCCGAGATCGGTGGTGACGCTCACCAGGCTGTTATTGGCACCATTGGCCACGATGTAGGTCCAGCCACTGGCGACCACATCCTGCGCCGGGAACTGGCTGCCCGCCCAGCTGCCACTGGGGTCGATTTTGAAACGCGGGCCGCCGTTGCCGTCGCCACTGGCGAAGTTGCGGCAGGCATCGTACTCGTCGGTCTCGCCAATGCGCGCCAGCAGGTCTCCGGCAGCCCAGCCGTTGTGGGTACCGCGCAGATGCAGAATGGCGTCCGGGGTTTCCGGCTCTTCCGCAGGCAGGATGTGGTAGTCCTTGGTATCGGTGTAGAACTTGATATCCCAGGTGCCGGCGGGGACGGCAATGTTGTTGCCGTTTTGCTGGCCGTTCGCGCCGTAGTTTTCGCTCCAGTCGCCCCAGCGGTCAAACTTGATCTCGCCGGCAGTGGTGAAGACCACATCGTCTGCCAGCATGGTATTGCTGCCCAGATTCTGCATCTGATCCGCCTGCCAGTTGTTGTGGGTGCCGCGCAGGAACCATTCCGCCTGTGCCACAGAACTCGCGCCCAGCAGCAGTGCCGCCAGGGCCAGGTAGCTCTTTTTCATGTTCATCATCTCGGTTGATTATTGTTTTCGGTCACGGGCCCGGAGGGGACTTGTCTCTGCATGTCCACACACTTCCCGGCGCGGCAACATACTGGCGGACTCCCCGGTCGATACCTCCTCCCCGACCGGGGCGTGGAGAAAAGGCGCGCCAGGTCAGATCGGGTGTCAGTGTCGCCCATTACTACCGGCCTCCCCCCGGCGGGAGGGGGATAACAGGGGTGGCATGAGCGGGCACAATGGTGAAAAAAAGTGCGAATCGTTCGCCCCGGGTTACTCGCCCAACCCCAATCACAGGTGACCAGATGATGATGGATACACCCCGCCCCCGCGCCATACTGATGGCACTGCTGTTGCCGCTGCTTGCGGCTATATCTGTGGGCTGCAGCGCATCGGAAGCGCCCGCCGTTGAACGGGTTGAGCCGCCCTTCTGGTGGACGCAGATGGCCGAGCCGAGCCTGCAGCTGATGCTGCACGGCAAGGACCTTGCCGGCGCCGAGGTCAGCCTCGACTATCCCGGTGTGACCGTGACCGGCACCGAGCGCGAACAGAACCCCAATTACCTGTTTATCAACCTGTCGGTGTCTGCCGATGCCAAGCCGGGCACTCTGCAGATTCATCTGCGCAAGGACGACTGGCAGCAGGTGCTGAGCTACGCGCTGAAGCCGCGCCGCCCCGCTTCTGCCGAGCGTCAGGGCTTTGACAGCAGCGACGCCATCTACCTGATCACCCCGGATCGCTTTGCCAACGGCGACCCGGGCAACGACACCACCGCCGATACCATTGAGGGTGCCGATCGCAGCAATCCCAGTGGCCGCCATGGCGGTGATATCGCCGGTATGCGGCAGCATCTGGAGTATGTGGCCGCTATGGGTTTCACCCAGATCTGGCCCAACCCGCTGCTGGAAAACAACCAGCCGGAATACTCCTACCACGGCTACGCCGCCACCGACCTCTACCGTATCGATCCGCGCTTCGGCAGCAATGAAAGTTTCCAGCGCTTTGTTGCGGCCGCGCGCGAACAGGGCATCGGCGTGATCCAGGATATGGTGCCGAACCACATTGGTAGCGAGCACTGGTGGCTGCAGGACCTGCCCAGCAGCGACTGGCTGAACGGCCGCGGCATCAAGCCGGGCGAGTTCGAGTACACCAACCATGCCCGCACCGTGCACATGGACCCCTACGCGAGCCACAAAGATCACCAGCTGTTCACCGACGGCTGGTTTGTGGATGTGATGCCGGACCCCAACCAGCGCAATCCGCGGGTGGCCAATTACCTGATCCAGAATGCCATCTGGTGGGTGGAGTACGCCGACCTCTCCGGTATTCGCGTAGACACCTATGCCTACTCCGATGCGGACTTCCTCACCCGCTGGTCCGGGCGCCTGATGCAGGAATACCCCAACTTCAATCTGGTGGGCGAAGAGTGGACCCGGCAGGCAGCGCTGGTGGCCTATTGGCAGGCCGGCAACAACAACCGCAACGGCTATGTCTCGCACATGCCAAGCATGATGGACTTCCCGCTGCTGTACGGCCTGCGCGACGGGCTCGAAAAACCGGAAAGCTGGAGCACCGGGCTGGTGACCCTGTACGAAGCCTTGGCCAACGATGTGCTCTACCCCAACCCCAACAACCTGGTGATTCTCGGCGGCAACCACGATATGAGCCGCCTCTACAGCCAGCTGGATGAGAACCTGGGCAAGTTCCGCATGGCGGTGGCCTACCTCGCCACCATGCGCGGTATCCCGCAGTTTTATTACGGCGATGAGATCCTGGCGAAAAGCCCCAAACAGCGCGACGACGGTGTAGTGCGCAGTGATTTTCCCGGCGGCTGGGAAGGCGACATGTTCAATGGCTTTACCGGCAAGAACCTCAGCCCACAACAGCAACAGGCTCAGCAGTTTGTGCGCACCCTGTTTACCTGGCGCAAACAAAAAGACGTGATTCACCGCGGTAAGCTCAAGCACTTTGCGCCGATCGATGGCCTGTACGTGTATTTCCGCTATGACGAAAACGACACGGTGATGGTGGCGATCAACAAAAGCGACCGTCCGAGGGAACTGCCGCTGACGCATCTGGCGGAAATGCTGGGGAATAAAGCCTCCGCAAACGACATCACCAACGGCAACGCCACCCCACTGAACGAACTGGTGATCGCGCCCAGCGATGTACTGGTTGCCGAAATCTTTTAAAAATTATTGAAAAGATTTTCCCAAAAATAGTTAAAAACAGAAGTAACCGACGATGAAAGAGCAACAACCCCGTAAGCCCAAAAGGCTGTTCAAACAACTCGGGCTGGCGACCCTGCTGCCCACACTGCTGGCCACCGCCCTGCAACCGGCCTTCGCGGAGACCACGCGCAGCTACCAGAGCCACCAGTTGCTCGACGACAAGCTGGTGATCGAGACCAGCGACAGCCAGGTTACCCTCACACCACTGAATAGCAGCGCACTAGAGGTGCACTACCAGCGCGAGGGCATGAAGCAGCTACCCTCCTTCGCCCGCGCGCAACTCAAGGCGGATGTGCAGGCACAACTGAGCGTCTCCGCGGATACCCTGCGCTACGCACTGGGCGACATCACCGCGGTGATCCACAAGTCACCGTTTACGATCGAGTACCTGCGCAATGGCGAGACGCTGCTGGCGGAAGAACACGGTTTCTTTGCCAACCAGACCCTGCGCGGCTTTCGCTTCGCCCTGCAGGATCAGGAAAAACTGATTGGCGGCGGCCAGCGTGTGCTGGGCATGGACCGCCGCGGCCAGCGCCTACCGCTGTACAACAAGGCCCACTATGGTTACTCCACCGAATCCGAGCAGATGTATTTTGGCCTGCCGGCGGTAATGAGCAGCAACAAGTACATCCTGCTGTTCGACAACAGCGCCACTGGCAACATGGATCTCGGCGCCAGTGAAAACGATGTGATGCAATTCGAGGCCATCGCCGGGCGCACCGCGTATATCGTGGTTGCCGGGGGAAGCTATCCCAAACTGATCGAAAACTATGTGGACGTGACCGGCCACCAGCCCATGCCGCCGCGCTGGGCACTGGGCAATTTTGCTTCGCGCTTTGGCTACCGCACCGAAGATCAGGTACGCGAAACCATCAAGGCGTTCCGCGAAGAGGATTTCCCGCTGGATGCACTGGTGCTCGACCTGTACTGGTTCGGCCCGGACATCAAGGGCCATATGGGCAACCTGGCGTGGGATACCAACGCCTTTCCACAACCGGTGGAAATGATGGCGGAGCTGAAAGAACAGGGCATCGAAACCATTCTGGTCACCGAGCCGTTTGTACTTTCCACCTCCAAACGCTGGGATGAGGCGGTGGCGAGCAATGCCCTGGCAAAAAACCTCGCCGGCAAACCCAAGCAATTTGACTTCTACTTCGGCAATACCGGCTTGATTGATGTGTTTGCGGAAGACGGCCGCGACTGGTTTTGGAATATCTACAAGGACCTGAAAAATCAGGGTGTATCCGGCTGGTGGGGTGACCTGGGTGAGCCGGAAGTGCACCCGTCCGACACCGTTCACGCCATTGGCATGGCGGATGAAATTCACAATGCCTACGGCCACCGCTGGGCGCAGATGCTGTTTGAAAACGAAAAGACTGACAGCCCCGATGCGCGTCCGTTTATTATGATGCGCGCCGGCTTCCCCGGCTCCCAGCGCTTTGGCATGATCCCCTGGACCGGCGATGTGGCGCGGGGCTGGGAAGGCCTGCAGCCGCAGGTGGAGCTGTCTTTGCAAATGGGCCTGCTGGGCTTCGGCTACACCCACTCGGATCTCGGCGGCTTTGCCGATGGCGAGCGCTTTGACCGCGAGCCCTACATCCGCTGGCTGCAGTACGGCGCCTTCCAGCCAGTCTACCGCCCTCACGCCCAGGGCCATATCGCCCCGGAGCCGGTGTTCCACGACCGCGAGACCCGCGACATTACCCGCAAATTCATCAAACTCCGCTACCGCCTGCTGCCCTACAACTACACCCTGGCGTTTGAAAACAGCCAGACCGGTATGCCACTAATGCGCCCGCTGTTTTTCGAAGACGAGTCCAACCTCGCCCTCATGGACAACAAGGACGCCTACCTGTGGGGCAACGATTTCCTGGTAGCGCCGGTGACCGACGGGAACATGGACGAGGTGGCCGTGCAGCTGCCCGGCGGCGTGTGGTTCGATTACTGGACCGACGAAGCCTATCGCGGTGACATTGCCAAGGTGGAAGTGGAGCTCGACACCATTCCGGTACTGGTACGCGCGGGGGCGTTTATCCCCACCGTGGCGGACATGAAAAATACCCGCGAGTACACCAGCAAAACCCTGCGCCTGGATTACTACGCGGATCACTCCGTTAGCCAGTCCAGCAGCTATCTGTATGAAGACGACGGTGTCACCGCCGATGCCTTTGCCAAGGGCCAGTATGAAAAGCTGCACTTTGCCGGCGAACGCAACGGCGAGCACAGCCAGTTTACCTTTACCCGCGAAGGCAACGGCTACACCGGAGTTCCGGAATCCCGCGCGCTGGAACTGGTGCTGCACAACTGGCAACAGGCGCCCGCCAGTATTGCGCTCGGCGCCGTGAATATCCCGCTGGTGAAGCGGGAATCCGAACTGGCCGACAACACCGCCTTCTTCGACAAGCGCCGCAAGACCCTGCGGGTACAGTTCCCCTGGGGTAAACAGGACCTCGCGCTGACGATCACCGAATAATTGCAGGAAATAAACGCTGTTATGAAAACCATTTCTCGACTGATTCTGGCCACCGCGATTACCGCCAACCTGCTGGCCGGCTGTGACGCCAAGCCTACCGCAGCACCGTCTGCGGTCGAGCCCGAGCACACCCACAAGGCAGCCAGCGCGGAGGCAATCGCCTCGCCGGTAGAGACCTTTGGCAAACCGGTGATTTACCAGGTGCTGCCGCGCCTGTTTGGCAACACCAATGCCACCAACAAATTCTGGGGCACCATGGAAGAAAACGGTGTGGGTAAATTCAGTGACTTCACCCCTGAGGCGCTGCAGCAAATCCGCGCACTGGGCGCTGACTACATCTGGTACACCGGCTCGCTGCACCATGCAGTGGTGCGTGACTACACCGCCTTTGGTATCAGCAACGACGACCCGGACGTCGTCAAGGGCCGGGCCGGCTCACCCTATGCGGTGAAAGATTACTACACCGTAAATCCCGACCTGGCCAATGACCCGGGCAAGCGCCTGGAAGAATTCAAGGCGCTGGTAGAGCGCTCCCACGCCGCCGGCCTCAAGGTGATTATCGACATCGTACCCAACCACGTAGCCCGCAATTACCAGTCGCTGGCCAAACCCGAAGGCGTGCGTGACTTTGGAGCCGATGACGACACCAGCGTGGCTTATGCCCGCGACAATAATTTCTATTACGTGCCCGGCGAGCCCTTCCTGGTGCCGGTAGCCGAAGACGGCTACCAGCCGCTGAATGGTGAAGCCCATCCGTTGGTAGACGGTGAATTTGCCGAGACGCCGGCCAAGTGGACCGGCAATGGCAGCCGCGCGCCGCAGCCGAAGCAGGACGACTGGTACGAGACGGTAAAAATCAATTTCGGCGTACGCCCGGACGGTAGCCACGACTTCCCCGCCCTCCCCGCCGGTTACGCGCAAAAAGATTACCGCGCGCATGCGGCCTTCTGGGCAGATAAAGACGTACCGAGCAGCTGGGAAAAATTCCGCCAGATCACCGACTACTGGCTCGCGTTTGGTATTGATGGTTTCCGCTACGATATGGCCGGCATGGTGCCGGTGGAGTTCTGGAGCTACCTAAATTCCTCCATCAAAATGCAGAAGCCCGATGCACTGCTGCTGGCAGAAATCTACCAGCCAGATCTGTACCGGAATTATGTGCACCTGGGCAAAATGGATTACCTGTATGACAAGGTGGGCACCTACGATGCCATCCGTGCTGTTATGGAAGGCAAGGCCGCTACCGATCCGCTGGTGGAGATTCAGGAAAGCCTGAGCGGTATCGAAGACAACATGCTGCGCTTTATGGAAAACCACGACGAGCAGCGTATCGCCAGCCCGGAGTTTGCCGGCAACGCCGAGGCCGGCAAGCCGGCCATGGTGGTGTCCGCCGCCCTCAGCGGTGCACCCACGCTGGTCTACTTCGGCCAGGAACTGGGTGAGCCCGGTGCCGGCGATGCGGGCTTCGGCAAGGCCAGCCGCACCACCATTTTCGATTACTGGTCGGTACCCACCATTCGGCGCTGGAATAATGAAGGCAATTTCAATAGCGAAAAGCTCAGCGACGCCGAACAGTCCCTGCAGGGATTTTACCGCACACTGCTCACCTTCTCCCGCCAGAGCCCGGCGCTCACCGGGGAGTTTTTCGATCTGCACCAGGTTAACCGTACCCAGGGCGAGAACTACTCCGACAAGCTGTACAGCTTCGCCCGCTGGGCGGGTAACGAACGCCTGCTGGTGATTGCCAACTTCGGCGACCGCGACAGCACCACCACCCTGCGCTTGCCAAAAGCGCTGATTGAAGCGTGGCAGCTGGCTCCCGGTAAGTACACCCTTACCAACCAGCTGCAGCAGGGGACCGCGAAAATGGTCGTGCGCGATGACCTGAGTGCAGCAGTGTCATTGGACACTCCGCGGCTTTCCGGCCAGATTCTGCGCCTCAGCCACTGACTCGACCCCCTCCCGGACAGGGGTGCCACGCACCCCTGTCCTTTCTTGATGATTCCCTCCTCACTGCTTGCCCACCGCTCCCCACTCTCGCCCGACGTCGCCGCCATAGGCGAAACCTTCACGACCTGATACTGTCTGAGACTTCACAGTCAGTGGTTTACACTGATTCTTGAGGCGCCAGGTCTGTGCGCAGACACTAACGGGAGGAAATACGGATGGGTGGCAATATCAAAGAATGGCTGATCGCCCTGCTGGTGGTGGCCGCGGTTGTTTTTGGCATCTACTGGTTTGCCGTGCGCGAAGCCCCAGCACCGGAAGTGTCCGCCCCCGTGACCGAGCCCGCACCGGAAACCCAGCCCGGCGTTGACCTGGAAGAGCCGGCGGAGCCTGTCATCCCTCCGGTACCGGAACCTGTCGAGCCTGAAGACCCACCGCGCCAACTGCCCGCCCTCAATAGCAGCGATCGCGAAGCGCACACCGACATCATCAGCCTTTCCTCCGACGGCGCCCTTGCAAAATGGATTGTGCCCGATGAAGTGGTACGCAAATGGGTGGCCGCGGTAAACACTGCGACCAAGGGCGACCTGATGCACAAGAACCGCCCGTTCAACAATGTGGATGGCAAACTCGCGGTCAAGGAACTGGAAACCCGCGACGATGGGCAAAAAGTGTATGTGCTGTCGCAGGAGAACTACCAGCGCTACGATCAGCCGGTGCGCCTGTTCGCCATGGTGGATACCGATACCGCGGTGAACCTCTACCAGTTCTGGTACCCGCGCCTGAAACAGGCCTATGGCGAGCTGGGGCTGAAAAACAAGAACTTCCACGCAGCAGTAATAGCGGCCATCGACCAGGCACTGGCCGCGCCGGAAGTGGAAGGCCCCATAAAACTGGTGCGCCCCACGGTGTATTACAAGTTTGAGGATGAGAAGCTGGAGAAAATGCCCGGCCTGCACAAACTGATGATTCGCATCGGCCCGGACAATGCGGCACGGGTAAAGGAAAAATTGCGCGAGCTGAAAGCGGCATTGCAGAACCTGCCCAGCGAACAGTAGTTGCGGCGCCCGTAATTTGGACGCAAACAATAAAGCAGTGACCAAAAAAAGCCGGTATCAGTTTCCTGATACCGGCAAGCCTTTCGACGAGAAAGAGAAGTCGCACTCACATGGGCCGAATCCGGCCCTGCACATTAAAACCAAACCAAAAAGCTAAACCCAAAAACCAAACCAAAAAAACAAGCCAAAACTCAGGACACTATTGGTACGCGTTAGCGCGCGCTGAGCTGCCCCTGCTGACTTGTGCCCAGCAGCAGGATGTCAAACTCGGTGTCAAAGGTCAGCGTGCCATTCTCCACCCGGGCTTCCGCACCGGAGTAGTAATCTTTCACCAGCGTACCCTCGGCAAACACGTCACCGGCGCTCAGTGTTTTTTCGCCGGCGTCCAATTCCAGCGCAACCATGACGCGATCGCTTTCAAACGTGCGCGAGAAAACATAGGGCGCTTCGCTCAGCTGCTGGTGTACACCGGCACCCACTGCGGGATGCGACTGCCGGAACTGGCCCAGTTTCTGCCAGTGGCTGAGAATATCGCTGGTGCGTTCCTGCTTAATACTGTTCCAGTCCATGGGTACACGCATGGATGCATCGCCGTAGGCCTGCTCGTCAATCATCGGGCGGGCAATTTCGTCGCCGTAGTAAATCTGGGCGGCACCCGGTGCCAGCATCAGTTTCAGCGCGGCGCTTTTTACCTGCTTGCGCTCACGATCAAACGAACTGAAGTCGTCGTGGGAGCCGATGTAGTTAAGAACAGAAACACCGTCCAGCTCGCCACCGTTCAGGATGCTGGAGTATTCGCTGAAAATACTCTCCATGTCCTGCTTGGCATGGGTGGCAAAACCCATGTTGATCAGGCTGTCGAAGCCGTGGTTGAAGAAGTCGACCTTGCGATCACCGAAGTCGTAGTAGCGACCTTCGCTGCTGGCGAAATTATTTACACCGTAATGGTAAACCTCGCCAACCATAAAGAACTCGCGATCATCCAGTTTGCTCTCTGGATTGTTCGCCTTCCACTCCGCCAGGGCCAGGCTGGCTTCTTTTTTCAGCACGCCCCAGATTTCCGGTTCAACGTGCTTTACAGTATCCACACGGAAGCCTGCCACACCGTATTCGCGCACCCAGTCGGTCAGCCATTTCACGATGTAGTACTTGGGCGCACGCGGGTAGCCGGTGCGCTCGAAGAAGGCGTCCAGCTCGGCCACTTCCTTCTCCAGACGGCCTTCGCGCTGCCACTTTTCGGTGAGCTGCGGCGGCAGGTCGACCGGCTCTTCGCTCTCGGTCAGGATGTCTGGAAGGTTATCGGTCAGTGCGCAGGTGACGTTCTGGGCAAAGCTGCTCCAGTCACACTGCGGATTGGTCCGAACCCAGTCGGACGGCCACAGCGGATCTTCGCGGGTCACCGGGCCGGTATGGTTGATGATGACGTCCAGCAGGATACGCAGACCTTTGCTGCGCGCCTTGGCGATCAGCTCGGCCAGTTCTTCCTCGGTGCCAAAGTTCGCGTCCACGCTGGTCCAGTCTTTCGGCCAGTAACCGTGGAAGGCGTAGGTGCGTTTGTCGCCCTCATCAAAGCCGTGCACGTTCTCGATCACCGGAGACATCCAGATGGCGTCCACGCCGAGATCGTTGAAGTAGCCCTCGTCCAGCTTCTGGATCACACCGCGCAGGTCACCCCCATGGAAACCACGCAAATGCGCCGCGTCATCTTTACGGCCATAAGACAGGTCATTGTCCGGATTGCCGTTGTGAAAGCGGTCCGGAAGCATGAAATAGACGGTGGCGTTTTTCCAGAAAGGATCCGCGCTGTCCGGCTTGACCTCGGTCAAGGCAGGGGCACTGGCTTCAGGGGAAGATGGCGCCAATTCAGCATCAGACAGAGCCCCGGACTGGCGCTCGGAACAGGCGGTGATGGTCAGTGCCAATGCGGGAATCAGGGCACTCAAACCGGTAACTTTTCTCATTATATTCTCTCCGTCGTGATCGAACGGTCATCACAGCAGCCTACTGTAACCGCCTCGCCCACAGATTCATCCTCCCGGGGCGGGGCGTAGATGAAATGATCGAACACCGGTGATAGGCTTGACGCCCCAGTTTTGGGGCCACCCAGAAGCCGGAAAGCGGCTGTACAAAAACAGGTGGCGACTGCGAGACACCCGGCAGACGCGCGGCAGGATAGACCGCGCCGGACCCGGCGACGTAGCGAGAACCTAGGGAACAGATTTTTTAAATTGAAGGAGTGAACATGCAGGACAAACCCGTCGTATTCGTTGTGGTAGACCCGAACGATGACCGCCAAGTAGCCCTGGAGCGCGCACTGGCGACCGCCCGCGAGCGCAACCCGCAGCCCAAACTGGCCGTATTCGTTGCGGTGGATGGGGAAGCGGTCGACACCCGCGCGGTCAACGACCACCTGTTCCGCGACGAATTCTGGTTCCGTGACCAGATCCGCAAGCCCATTGAAGAAGCGGGCGTGGAGTTCGAGATTACCGTGTGCTGGTCCAGTGACTGGCAGGGCGCGATCATTCAGGAATCCAAGCGCTGCAACGCGGAAATGATCTACCTGCCGGTGCACGCCCGTACCAGCAGCCGCCGCTTCACCTTTGCCGAGTCAAAGTGGCAGGTGCTGAAGCAGGCAAAATGCCCGGTGGTGCTGATCCGCCCGAATGCGAAAGACCGCCGCAAGGTGGTACTGGCCACGGTGAACTACCAGGCCAAAACCACCCAGCAGCGCCAGCTCAACCGCCAGATCACCGAGCGCGCCGGTTATATTGCCGAGGTGTACGGTGCCGAGCTGCACCTGGTGAATGCCTTTCTGGATTCCATGCTGTACCCGGACCGCGGCGCGCTGGCCAAGCTGGCACAGAAGACCGGCGTACCCACCGACCGTATCCACGTGAAGCAGGGCTATACCAACGAGGTCGTGGCCGAGATTGCCAAGGAAATCGATGCAGACCTGGTAGTAATGGGCACCCTGAACCAGTACGGCGAAACCGGCTCCCTGCTGCGCGGCAACACTGCCGAGCGTGTCATTGGTTCGGTAGAAACCGATGTGATGGTGTGTAACGCCTTTACCAGCACCAAGTAACCGCTCCCCAAATTGCACCGCCGCGTTCTGCGGCGGTGACGCTCTTGCCGCCGCCACCTTCGATTCCTTATTCCGCGTTACTTGAACGAGAACAGTGCGCGACGCACAGTGCCGTCATCCAGCTTCAGTAACAGCACGCGACAACTGCCGCTCCAGGACTTTTCTGTTTTCCAGTTGTACTGGTAGGTATCGCTGCCCGGGCTGTATTTGAGCGTGCTACTGCCGGCAGTATACGCCGCGTCTTCCAGTGTATTTACCTGCACCCCGGAAGAGCAGTTGGCTGCGGTGCTGAACAGCTGCCCGCCGAGGAGAATATCGAGGCCGTGGTCACCAGCCAGCCCAAACTTCACCGGCACCACCTGCCCGGCCTTGACCTGGTTGCTCACCGGCAGGGCGTCGATGGGTTCGAGGAAACCACTGAAGGCATAGTGCACGTCAAACGTAACCGCTGCCTCGCTGAGGTTGTCTGCGAGGTCCAGCCCGTCGTTGCAGGCTGCGGTAAAACGCCCGACGCCATTGCTGGTACCGCCACTCACCACCGGAATCGCCTCACGGGCCACACCGGACAGGCTATCGCTGGTGGTGCAGCCGTGGCTGGGCACCGAACCGAGGGTGTAAATATCGCCCATGCTGATCACGGTTACCGCAACGTCTGGCGGTGTTGTATCAATGGCGATGGGGCTGAGCGTGGTCGACGCATCATTGTCTGCCCGATCCCGCGCAGCACCGCTGGCGCTCTGGTTCGCGCCTTCCTGGTCCAGTAGCACCGGCGCCGAGCAGGACTGCACACCGGAAAGGCTGTCGGTACAGGTAAACAACACCTGCACCGCGGCGTTGTGCCAACCGGCACTGTTCGCGGGCGGCTGTACCGCGCCCACAATGGACGGCGGCTCGCGGTCGATGCGAATGGGCCCTACCTCCATGGTGTCGGTATTGCCAGCCAGATCGCGGGCGTCGCCACGAACGGTGACGCCGTCACTGCCGGCCGGTAGCGAGGCCAGTAACTGGTCCGGTCCGCAGTCCGCCACGGGAACGCCGGAGCCGGCGATGCCGGTGTCCGGGTCGACGTCGTCACAGTAGAAGCGCACCGCAACCTCGGTATTGTTCCAGCCAAATTCATTGGCATCGGGAAGCGACTCCCCGGCGATCTGCGGCGCGACGGTATCAATCGAGATGGGCAAGCGGGTGGTGGCACTGCGATTGCCGGCCAGGTCCCGCGCACTGAATTCGAGGCGATTCACCCCTTCCGCGTCCAGCGCCACCGCCACTTCCGCGGCGGCCGTTGATCCATCGAGCCGCACCGGCTCCCGCACCAAGTAGTCGATGGCGGCAAGTCCCGAGCCTTCATCGGTAGCCCGCAAGGTGACCTGCACCGGTTTGCTGCTGTGCCAGCCACTGGGCTCTGCGGCGGGGGACACGTCCGCCGTCACCAGCGGCGGTATCGCGTCTTCCTTTTTGCACAGCAATTCCCTGGCGGGGTCCGGCTCACCGCGGCTGATGGCTTCAGCCCGTTCCCAGACCCGTACAAACGCCTCGGCGGAACAAAACAGCTGATCCTCGTAGTGGGCGTCGAGCCCGACCTGACGCAGGTCGGCAATCAAATCCGGCAGCAGGCCGATGTGCGCGAGACCATCCACGTTGTAGTCGTAACGCTTGAAGCCGGTTTGCTGCCGTTCGAACACCCCAAACCCCTCCAGCTCGAACGGATATTGCACCGCGTTTCTGTCGACTTCCTGCCGCGCCCGCTCCTGCCCGTTGTCCGCCTCCCAGCCACCGCAGGCGTCGCTGCCAAAGCGCGGCCCAAGATGGCCGGCGATGCCATTGAAGTCACTGCCCATGGCCACCGGTGCGCCCATCACATCCACCGCATACTGCAGGGCCTGCCCCCAGGTTTTTGAGGAATAGCGGCAATTATTGTGAATCACACTGCCGTGTTCCGGTGTGCGGTAAGCAAGATTGAAACTGTCGCCGTAAGAATCGGTGTCCTGCACATCGTCCTTGAGCATCGCGGCGATCATGCCGCCACTATCGCGGATTGCCTCGAGCTGCGCCCGTGTGCGCATGCGTTCGTGCCGCCCTTTGCCGCCATACACTCGGGGGAACAGATCGAAGAACTGCACATGACTGGCAATCAGTGGGTAAGCCTCACCGGTAGTGGGGGAGAATGTGCGGCTCAGTCCGATCATATTGTCGATGGACTTATTCGACATATGGTCGATATCGATGAGGATGCCTTTTTCCATCAGCAGGCGCATCAGCTCCGCCCCCTTGCCCAGCTGGCCATCGGTGCCCAGTTGCAAGCCGCGCGCGTTGCACATGGCCTCGGCAACGGTCTGCGCGGGGTAAGTCGGTAGCCCGGGGGCCGCGCCGCCGAACCCGAGTAGATTCAACAAGGCACCAACAGAGGTATTGAGTTTGAAACCGTAGTCACCCTTGCCGACACCACAGTTCTCGACACTCCACCAGCGCTGCTCGACCACCGCCTGCCCAACACCGATAGCGTCCTGCCAGGTGGCCGCCGCGCCGAAGGCATTGTCGAAGTTATGCACCGGAAAAACATGACGCACGCCCAGGTCATAAATAACCTGAACCGCTTCTTCCAAGGTGGCAGGGGTTTCCAATCCCGTGGCCTCGGCGGGCAAACCGAAGTCCGCCGGACAACCTGACTCCTTACAGTTGAACAGGTTGTCCACCTCGATACCGAGCATCACTGCCAGCTTGCCACTGCTAATCACCTGCCGCGCCTGCTCCGGGGTGGTGACAATACGGAACCAGCCCTCCCCAACGCCGTTACCATTGATCACCCCGTCGGCCAGGTCATCGATAAACGCCTCGAATTTTTTCGCCGCCAGTAGCTGCTCAATGATCGGCTTCATCGAGTTTTCACAGGCGGCCCAGCGCCCAGTATCATTGGTGCTTTTGCACAGCGCCTCGTTGGTAACTGCCAGCATGGAGACCGCACGCAGGCCGCCGCGCCAGGCGCGCTCCAGCCATACGTAATAAGCCTGCTGGTGGGTGGTACTGGTCCACTTAGGCCAACCACTGAAGTAAGGCGCGCCGTACTGGGAGCGGGTGCCATCCTGGGTGCCATCGCCGATGGTATCGCGACCGAGACCGTGGTCAGAGTGCTCGTGTATGGCGAGATCCCCGTCGGGTGAAAGGGCGGTATTGATGTTGTAGGTTTGGTTGAGGGTAAAGTTACCGTTCGCATCCCGCGGTGCCGGCTCACCCACAAACACATTGCCGCCGTGGGCGGTGTCCGCCAGCAGGTGCAGGTGCATATCCAGATAGCCCCGCATCACACTGCTGCTTTTAACCCCGGGGGGCGCCCAGCCCGTGGCCGGTTCGCTTGGGATATTACCGGGGCTCGCTTTGACACAGGTTCCAATGGACCTTTGCGCGGTAATACCATCGGTGCAGGTGGCGTCTCCGCTGACCGCAATAAACTTGTCCGCCCAGCCATCGATTTGCTGGATTAACCCGGATTCACAGGGCAGCCCGCCCTCGATCACACAGCAGGCGCGCTGCCCCTCACCGCCACATCCGGTCGAGCGTTCCTGGGCACAGGTGTGCTGCGACTTGCCACCGAAAAAGGCACCAAACGCCGAGCACCAGCAGTTGTCACCCACACAACCGTCCAGCGGTGCCAGGCTGCGGGAATCGCATACCCCGGAGACGTCACTGAATTCACCGGCGCCATTGCAACAGCCCCGTTCACCGGCGCCGCCACAATTGGTGGGTTTAACGCAGGTGCCCGCAGGCAAAGGACCGAAAATAAAATCACAGGCGCCGGGATACTCCCCCGCCGCCACCTCAATCAGTCCCGAGTCACAGGAGGGCAGACGCTCGAAGAAGCAGCAGGCGCGTTCATTCACGCCTCCGCAGGAGGCCCAGCTAACGCTGCTGACAAGGCTGAGTAACAGGAATAACAGCCACAGAAAGGTTTTGGGTACTACACGATAATTGGCGACTCGATCCATGATCGCGGACTCCGGGGCGTGAGGATTTGGTGATGGGGCCTGATGGCGCTCTCGACGTTACTGCGTTTCGCAGAATTTATTATTTGCAGCGGTGCGCTCTGAAATTAGCGCACGCAGGAGGGGATTGCCACGGATAGTGGGCGGGACAATACCTTTCGTGCCACTTTCTCATCAATAGAGAAGGCGCCGGCGCGCAGGTCAACTTGTGAGCGCTTAGTCCCAAAGGTCTCCTCCCCACCCAAGGATGAAGCCCTCTCGCGCAGCGCATTGGATACTTGCAGCCTACTCTTGGAGCGGAGCCCCTACCCATGTATAAAACAATCGCACAGGCGCTGCCTCTGCTGCTCGCAGCACAGATACCGCCCGCGGCGGCAACCGCACCCGCCACCTCCACGGCACAACCCAATGTGCATGTCATGCCGGCCATTGCAATGCACACGCTACCGCGTGAGCGTCACTACCGTGTCTACCTGCCCACCGATTACGCACACACCGATAAACGCTATCCGGTGCTGTATATGCACGACGGCCAGAACCTGTTTGACGACGCCACGTCTTATGTGGGCGAATGGGGCGTGGACGAAAGCCTCAATCAGTTAGCCGCGGATTGCGGCCTGGAAGCGATCGTGGTGGGCATCGATCATGGGGACCAGTTGCGCATGACCGAACTGAATCCCTACGACAATGCGCGTTTCGGCAAGGGCGAAGGCGACGCTTATGTGGACTTCCTGGTGCAGGAATTGAAGCCGCGCATTGATCGCGAATACCGCACGCTGCCCGATCGCGAACACACCCTGATCATCGGTAGCTCCATGGGCGGGCTGATTTCAAACCACGCGATTAACCGTTATCCGGAAGTTTTTGGCAGTGCCGGCCTTTTTTCGCCCTCATACTGGATCGCCCCGCAAATATTTTTGGCCACCGAAGCCAATCCCGCACTAGAAAATACCCGAATTTACCTGGTGGCCGGTGGCAAGGAGGGCGAGTCCATGACCCGCGGCTTTGTGCAGATGCAAACGCTCCTGCAGCAAAACGCCAATGCCGATACCTGGCGAGCGAAACTCGACGCGGAAGGAGAACACAATGAAGCCTTTTGGCAACGCGAGTTTCCGCAAGCCATCCGCTGGATGCTGAACGCGCACTGCGAGAGACAAGAAAAAAGGGCTACTTGTGGGAAAGAAATGCCTCGTGGGGAGGCAACTGCTTTACCGTACCCTGAATCAGGGTCTTGAGGCTCTGCATCAGCTCCGCCAATTGAGCGTCCGTCAGCCCATCGGCGATGCCGTGGTGATCCTCTGGCACGATGCCCTGACCAATCATTACCTGCTGCCACGCGACTTCCGTAAACAAGTCGTCGAAATCCCGGAATACCTTGCCGGAGCTGCGGAACAATTCCATTTTTTCCTGCAGGCTGTCGGGCACCGGCATGACTTCACAGGCGCGCCAGAAGTCGCTGTCGCGGCGCTGGTTGGCCTTGTAATGCAGAATAATGAAATCTCGAATGCGCTCCATTTCCACACGGGATTGGCGGTTGAACTCCGCCACTTCTTCGCCGCGAATACCGCGATGGGGGAAACACTTGATCAGCCGTGTGGCCGCGGACTGCACCAGGTGAATGGATGTGCTCTCCAGAGGCTCAAGGAATCCGCTAGCGAGCCCGAGGCTTACCACGTTCTTTTTCCACTGTTCACGCCGGTGGCCCGTTTTGAACGGGATAATCCGTGGCTCGGCGAGCGGCTCGCCGGGTAGATTGCCAAACAGCGCTTCGTGCGCCTGCTCGTCGCTCCAGTGGCTACTGGAATACACCAGACCATTGCCGGTGCGATGTTGCAGCGGAATCTGCCACTGCCAGCCACAGGCGTGGGCAATGGAGCGCGTGTACGGCGGAATACGCTCGCCGGAAGCACTGGGTACCGCCATGGCGCGGTCGCAGGGCAGCCACTGGCTCCAGCTCTCGTACTCGCTACCCACGGCCTTGTCAATGAGCAGGCCGATGAATCCTGAGCAGTCCGCGAATAGATCCCCTGTGACAGCCTGGCCGCTCTCCAGCAGCAGACTTTCCACAAAACCGCTCTCCGGGTTTTTCCGCACATCGGAGACCTTGCCCTCCACGCGCTTTACACCTTTTTCCTCGGCGTAACGGCGCAAAAGCTTGGCATAAAGACCCGCGTCAAAATGGTACGCATAGGAAATGCCCGGGAGATTGGTATTGGGAATTTTCGCGATCGGGGAAAATTTATTCTGGATTGCCGCCTGGTAATTCAGTGAATAATCCCAGTAACTGTCGCGACCGCCCTGCTGGCAATGGCGCACCCAGAAGTGATGAAAATCGCAAAAAGGAAAATTTTTGCCAACATTTCCGAAGGCGTGCATGTAGCTTTCGGCAGGCTGCGACCAGCCCTCAAACTGTATCCCCAGCTTGATACTGCCATTGGTTTCGCGCAGGAACTCTTTTTCATCCAGGCCCAGGGCCTGATTAAAATTGATGATCGGGGGAATGGTGGCTTCGCCAACGCCCACGGTACCGATCTGCTCCGACTCCACCAGTGTGATCTGAACGGTCTTGCCCAGCACCTTGGCCATCAGTGCGGCGGTCATCCAACCGGCGGTACCACCGCCGAGAATAACCAGGTTTTTTATTATTGTATTTTGCAATTTAGATACCTCTGCCTATCAATGCACGAAACGCTGACACCTTTATTTATAGTCTTGTCGGAGAAATAAAAAAGCCCCTGTAACCGAGATTACAAGGGCTTTTTTCTACTCCGTTGGGATTACAGCTTGTAGCTGAAGCCCATCAGGTAGGTTTTACCATAGCTCTGGTAGTCACGAACCTGCAGAGCATTGTCGCCACTCAGGGTAGTGAACGGCTCGTCGGTCAGGTTCTGACCTTGCAGGAATACGGACAGTCCTTCCAGGCCACCGATGCCGGACTCAGCAAAGTCGTAACCGATCTGCGCATCCACCAGGGTTTCGCCGACTACGTTAACCTGATCAGTTTTGAAGCCAACACCGTAGACTTCACCTTTGAAGTCGTCACGCTTACGCAGACTGGTACGGGCAGAGAAACCGTGATTGTCGTAGTACAGGGTAAAGGTCTGGATACTCTCAGACAGTCCTGGCAGCTCAAATTCGTTGCCATTCAGGTCTTCGATATCCTGGCTCAGGCCAGTGTGGCTGGCGAGCAGACCAAACCCATCGAGGCTCTTGTGGAAGATGTTGAACGGCAGGGAGCCGGACAGCTCGTAACCCTGCAGGGTACCGCCACCACCATTCACTTTACTGTAGCGAGTGGCCAGAGAACTTGCTTCGGCAGGCGCACGCGCTGGATCGTATCCAGGCATATCGGCGATATCGATCACGTAGTTCTGGTCAAAGTGCCAGTTGCTCAGGTCTTTCCAGAACAGCGCAACAGAGAAGTAACCTTCGTCGCTGAAGTAGTTCTCGTAGGAGAGGTCGAGACCTACCGCTTCTTTCGGTTCCAGTGTCGGGTTGCCGCCACTGACGGACCAGTAGTTGCCGTTAGCATCTTCGTTGGTACCGGGAGTGACGCTGACGGAAGAGTTCATCTCATCCATGCGTGCGCGGGAAATGGTTTTCGCTGCACCAAAACGCACAGTCTGGGCGTCGGTTAGGGCCAGCGCCATGTTCAGGCTGGGCAGGAAGTGACCGTAATCGTGGTCGACATTGTTCTCGACACCGACAACCAGGCCGTCAATGGTGTCACCGGCAAAGCCTTTGGAGCTTTGATCGGTATGCACATAGCGCGCGCCGAGGTTACCGGTCAGCGGGAAGCCAGCCACTTCAGTTTCGAAGTCTGCCTGTACAAAGGCAGCGGTAACCGCTTCCTGCACGGTGTAGGAACCAGTCAGGTGCTGGATACCGGTCAGGGCTTCGTCGGTCAGGGTGTAGTAACCGTCATTCAGCAGGCCACGCGCGTCGTACGCGATCATGTCGCCCATACCAATGAAGTCGAGAGAAGTACTGCCCAGGCGATATTCTTCCGGAACCACCAGGGTACCTTCGAACTCATTCGGGAAGCCCGCGAGGGTCATGTAGTAACCCTGAGAGCGCTTGGTCTTTTCGCGGTCGCGGTAAGAGATGCCGTAGCTGATTTCATTAACGATGCCAGCTTCAACCATTTGAGTGGCGGCCAGCTTCAGGGAAGTCAGCTCGTCGTCAATTTCCGGGGTATTCAGGAAGCCGTCCTGACCAGAGTTTTCCAGCGGAGTACCGGTGATGCCCAGGTTGTCATTCAGCGCCTGACTCCAGCCCCAGGTGAGCGGGCCACCCAGCTGAATCAGGTCAAAATCGCTGTAATCCAACTCGTGGGTGAAGTTCACACCGGTATTGCCCGGCTTGAAGGTGTAGCCCAGGTTGTCAGCAACGCCGTTGTCGTTGCCACGACCAGTACCGGAGTAGCTCTCGAAGCTCCAGATCTGACGTTCAACCGAAGAATGGCTGGCGTCGAATTCCAGCTGCAGATCTTCCGTCGCTTCAAACTTGGCATTGAAGCCAAAGGAGCTCAGCTCAGCCTTGCGGCTTTCGAAGTCGTTACGCACAACCACGCGCTGGCCATCGGTGTTGGCACTGGTGATGAAGCCGGTGGCTGGATCAACATCTGCGAGGTCAGCAGACAGAGAACCCTGTCCCCACGCGAAAGGTACTTCGATACCGCGCAGGATTTTTTCATCAGAAAAATCAACGTACAGTGCGTCGAACGTCGTGCTCAGGCGATCGTTGGGCTGCGCTTCAACAACCAACATAACCGAGTCGCGGTCCAGTACAGAAGAGCGCACGAACGGCTTGGCACCACCAAGGATAGAGTATTGCTCGCCGTCTACTTCAAACTCAGGATAGCCCCAGGAGTTCCAGCGCTCTTCCTGGCTCGGAGAGCTCATGGAGTTGACCGCCAGTGCCACACCGATCGTGTCATCAGCAAACTGGTCGATATAGGAGAAGGTAAACCGTTGGCCTTTGTCTTCACCGTCCGGATTCAGCTTGTCGAATCCAGTCATTTCCATCTGGCCATTGAACTGTACAACGCGCTCACCACGCTCCAGCGGCTTGACGGTCTGCATGTCAATTACGCCGGCAATACCTTCAGCATCAATGTTGGCTTGCGGGGTCTTGTGAACGGTCACACCGCTCATGATCTCGGAGGGGTAAAGGTCAAACTCTACGCCGCGGTTATCGCTGATGGAAACCTGCTCACGACCATTAAAGGTAGTGGCGCTTTCGTTCTCACCGAAACCACGAATGGATACGCGGCTGGAACGACCGTCCAGGCGCTGGGTAGCCAGACCGGGCAGGCGAGAGATGGCGTCGGCAATCGAGGAATCCGGCAGCTTGCCGATGTCTTCGGCAGAGATGGCTTCGACTACGGCCTTGGCGTCACGCTTGGTACCGATAGAGTCCATAACACTCTTGCGGAAACCGGTAACGGTAATTTCTTCCAGCTCGGTATTGCCCTCTTCCTGGGCAAAAGCAGCACCGGAAACAGTGGACGCGGCAATGGCTGCAGACAGCAGTGCCGGTCGGAAACGTTTGTTCGTCAGACTCATCATCTTCTCCCTTGGACTTATCGTTATGGTGAGTACTGCCATCCTAGGCCTACCCGAAGTCCATATCCTCCACCCCCAGGGGGGGAGGAGGGGGGAGAAGCTGGGGCCGGCGGAGGAGTAGAGGAGGTAACGGAGCCGGCCCCGGTCACCATTGCGGGGCGATTATACGGAATGAACAAATATTGTTCAGCACTAAGGAGAGGATTTATCGGGGGAGAACGCGGCGGTCAGCTTTCCAGGAAGGCGGCTGCACCGATCAGTGCCGGATAGCCGGCTTTCAGTACGTCCACACGCACGCCCTGCAGCCAGTCGCCCAGACAACCTTTGGTGGTAAAGCGCTGTTCGAACTGGCTTTCCGGCAACAGGGATTCGATCCGCGGCAGCACGCCGCCGCCAAGGAACACACCACCGCGGGCCACGTAGTAGAGCGCGGCATCGCCGGCGGCGCTGCCGAGGAAATTGAGGAAATCGATCAGGGTTTCCCGGCACAGGGGGTCGGAGCCATCCAGGCCGCGGCCGCTCACGTCCGGCGGCGTCAGCTCTTCCGCCGAGCGGCCGTGCAGGGCACATACGGCGCGATACAGGTTCACCAGGCCGCCGCCGCTCAGCACATACTCGTTGTACACCGGCATCTGCTCCCGGGCCAGAATGCGCAGCAGCTCCAGCTCCCGCTCACTGCCAGCGGAAAGGTTGGCATGGCCGCCCTCCCCGGGCACCACTCGGTAGCTGCCGCCGTCGCTCACCAGCGCGGCAACACCCAGGCCGGTGCCCGGGCCGAGCACCACCATGGGGCCGCCTTTTTGCGCGGGCACATCCCGCAGCGCCCACTTGTCTTCTTCCGGCAGGCGCGGCAGGGACAGTGCCAGCGCGGCAAAATCATTCACCACCAGTGCTCGGTCGAGGGAGAAGCGCGCACAGAGCTCTTCGGCGCGAATATCCCAGCCCAGATTGGTCATGGTCACGCGACCGCCCTGAGGCGTCTTCTCCACTGGCCCCGCCACCGCTACGCACGCGTCCTTGGGGGCCGCCTGATCCAGTCCTTCCAGCCATTGCGCCATCGCGGCATAGAAGTCGCCAAACTTGGCGCAATTCACCACCTGAATGGCCTCCAGCCGGTAGCCCCCCTGGTGAGGATGAGCGATAGCGAAGCGGGCATTGGTGCCGCCGATGTCCGCAACGATTCTGGTCATGGCACTTTCCTTATACATTCCTCGAGCCCCGCCTGCCGCATTTCCCAGCACACGGGTTTGAATTTTAGCCCGCCGCACACCTGCGCGACGCCCACTGCCTGATGGGGGCTATCGCATAGTGCACCATCCAGCGTGAACCGTGCGGGCCGGCCCCAAAAAAGGCGCTATAAGGTAATGATTCGCCGACAAAAACTCCAGCCCTTCCTTGCGGGAGAGATACAAATATGGGGGAATGACGCGTCTGCAGTATTCTGGGCACGCCGCATTGGGCTGGAGGCTGGTGCCGCCGAGCGTGGGAAGAGAGTGTCGGGCAAAAGAAAAAAAACACCGGCAGGTATCCCTGCCGGTCTTGCCAAGCGAGAAAGGGCGACGAGAAAGCCCCTTCAGCGGAAGAAGAGAGATGAATACGAGCTTCCCTGTGTCACCGTGCCCCAGCGCCGGGATGCACTGCGCCTGGACATTGTGAACCAGAGACCCGGGGGCCAGTCTGCGCCGCCCCGCTCGGCGCGTCGCCCCACTTTCATGCGCGCGACAAACTGGGGCAGTTCACTTTGCACTTTTCGTTACATGGGATATCCCGGAGGGACTGGAGCGGCCAGCCTCAGCTCCTCCCACAACGGGAATTCTCATATACTCCCTACCCCACAAGACCAATAAAAAATAACAACGACAATGTCCGACCGGCGATGACTCCATGAAAGAATATATATTCAATATCCACGATGTAGTGCTGTTGATGACAGCCGCCGAGTGCCTGCTGCTGGCCGTGTTCCAGTCGATACTCCCCACCCGGGCCCGACACGATGGCCGCCTGCTCACCGCGTTCCTGCTGATTATTGCGGTGGCCTCGAGCTGCACACTGATCCTGTGGAACGACCAGTTCGCCCTCGCCCCCTGGTTTGAGCAGACGCTGCTGCCGTACCTGCTGTTTGCCGCCCTGCTGCTGAAGGGGCCGGCGATCTACTTGTACGTCTGCTCGCTGACACGGCAAAAGCTGGCCTTCAACTCCAAGCTGGCGGTGCACCTGCTACCGGCCCTCGCGATACTGCTGTGCCTTGCCATATTCGGCATTTCCAGCACGGATCTGCGCCTCGCCTCGGATACCGCGAACCCATCTCCCTCCCTGGTCATCGAGCTGATCTGGGATCTGGTCTCGCTGGTGCCGTTCCTGTACGCAGTTGCCACCCTGCTGCAGATTCGCCGCTATCGCCACGCGCTGAAAGATGAATACTCGCACTTTTCGGAAGTGGAGCTGGACTGGCTCTCGGCCCTGGCTTGGGGGGTGTGCATCGCCTGGGCATGGACCATGGTGGTGCATGTGGTGGCCAAATTTTCCAGCGAGAACGTCGCCGACTACATGGGTATTGCCGACAACTACCTGTCATTTATCCTGATCAACGCGTTTTTCGCCTACAGCCTGACCTACGCGCACCAGTTGCTGGCGACCCAGCCCAAGGAAGAGCCCCGCGAACCCGCGTCCGAGCCCGAGGAGCCGACAGAGCCCGCCATCGAGAAGGTGCGCAGCGCCATGGAGAACGACCGCATCTTCCTCAAAAAGAACCTCAACCTGGAACAGTTTTCCGAGCGCATTGACCTCCCCGCAAAGGAAGTGTCAGCGGTGATCAACAAGCACTTCGGCACCAACTTCTTTGAATTCGTCAACAGCTACCGGGTAGAGGCCGCCAAGGCGTTGCTGGCCGATCCGCAGAATGCGGATATGACGGTGCTGGATGTGTTGCTGGAATCCGGGTTCAACAGCAAGTCCGCCTTCCACCGCTTCTTTAGCCGCCTGGTGGGCATGTCACCCACGGAGTTTCGCAAGCAGGCCATGGCCAAGGGCCCGGCGGAACCCTAAGCACTGCCGCGGCATCCCGCCGCTCCCGACAAGCAGGGCAAACTGCCGCGATGTTCCGTCCGGCATAAAAAAAAGCACCGACTGGGTCGGTGCTTTTTTGTTGCTCACAGGTTTTACTCACCGCCCAACGTCGGCGGCATTACCCGCAATGGATATCGGCCTTCGCATCGGCGGCGACATGGATGTTGTGTACGGTCATATCCAGCGCACCCGCGGTACGTACATAGAAGGGCGACAGCACCATGTCCATTTTCACCCCGTCGGTCGCCAGACACTGCAGGTCCACCGCCACGGTTTTCCACTCGCCTGCGGTCATGCCGCTGAGGACTTCGGTAATCGCTTGCTCTGCCCCGCAGTCCATACCGCAGTTGATACCGATATTCACCGCATCACTGGGCGCGCGGTCGATCTTCACATCAAATACCAGCGCCCCACCGTTGGCCGCATAGCGGGACAGGTCGGTGCGACTGTTGGCGAAGAAACCAACGGTGGCATCGCCCTCACCAGTCCACTGCAGACGGCGGCTGTCTTCCTGCACATTGCGGTCCACCGATTTGACGCTGATACCGTTCAGTTTGGTCACACTGCTGGAGATGACCGACTGATGGTTAGCCGCATCCACCACCTGAAAGTGCCAGGGGTCGAGCGCACGGCCGTTAAAGATCGCCAGGGACTCGCGGCCTTCCGCCTGCTGCAGTCCGCTCTCCTCGGAAAGCGCGGCCATTTGCACGCTATCGCTGTAGCTGAGGCCGTAACCGTACTGGAACAGCGCCTGGGCTTCGTTTTCACCGCGGTTGCGCACCACCGGGGTGGCATCATCCGGCCAGGAGAAGGTCAGTTTGCCGGTGAAGTCGTACTGCACGTTACCCTGCGCATCGCGGAAAATGACGTCCGCCACACCCGCGCCTTCGGTACCCGGCTGCCAGATCACGGCAAAGGCATCACTCGCATTGAGCTGCGGATTGATCCACAGCGGGCGGCCGGTAATGAACAGTCCCACCACCGGGATACCCTGCGCACGCAGGCGCTGCATCAGGGCCAGGTCTTGCTCGCCCTGGTAGCGAAGATTGGAAACATCGCCCTGCATTTCGGCGTACGGATCTTCTCCGAATACCACGATGGCCACATCCGGCTTGGTGGCAAAGCTGCCGTCTGTCGACAACTGAACACTGCCGCCCGCGCTTTCCACCGCTTCTGCGATACCACCGTACACCGAGGTGGCGCCGGGGAAATCGGCATTCTGGTTGCCGGTGCCCTGCCAGGTCACGCTCCAGCCGCCGGACTGCTTGCCGATGTTGTCGGCACCGTCACCGGTCACCAGCACCTTCTGGTTCCGCGCCAGGGGCAGCAGTCCATCGTTGTTCTTCAGCAGCACCAGGGACTCGCGCACCGCCTGGCGGGCGATGGCGCGATGCTCCGGCGCACCGATCAGGGATTCGTCACCGGCATAAGCGCGCTCGGAAGGCGCACCGGCGTCAAACAGGCCAGCGCGCAGCTTCACACGCAGGATGCGTCGCACCGCATCGTTCAGGCGCTCGGCTGAGATCTCACCACTTTTGGCCTGCGCAACCGTATTGGCGAACAGCTCTTTCCAGCTGGGGTCCGGCGCCATGAACATATCCAGGCCGGCATTGATGGACTGCGGGCAGCTCACATTGCTACAACCATTCACAAACTGGTGACCAGCCCAGTCACCGATGATGAATCCATCAAAGCCCAGCTGCTGCTTCAGCACATCGGTCATCAGATACTTGTGACCGTGCATTTTTTTGCCGTTCCAGCTGCTGAAGGACGCCATCACCGTCTGCACGCCGGACTCGATCGCAGAGAAGTAACCCTGCGCGTGGATATCCATCAGCTCCTGCTCGCTGAGCATGGCATCACCACGGTCGATACCATTTTCGGTACCGCCATCGGCGAGGAAGTGCTTGGCCGTACTGACCACATACTTGCCGCGCAGCAGGTCACCACTGCCCGGGGTGCCCTGCAGCCCTTCCACCAGTTCACCGGCGTAGTCGCGCACCACTTCGGGGTCTTCAGAGTAGGATTCGTAACTGCGGCCCCAGCGATCATCGCGGGTCACGGCGAGGGTGGGGGCAAACACCCAATCGATTCCGGTGGCGGACACCTCGGCGGCGGTCACTTCACCAATCTTGCGCATCAGCTCAGGATTGTGCGTGGCCCCGAGGGCAATATTGTGCGGAAACAGGGTCGCGCCGATCACGTTGTTGTGGCCGTGTACCGCGTCGGTACCCCAGATCATGGGAATCGCCACACCGCCGTCGCTGGTATCCATGGAAGCGTGGTAATAACGATCCGCCAAGGCCACCCAGTCGGCGACACTGGCATGCTTGTTGTTGTCGGGGAAGGAACCACCACCGTTGAGAATGGAGCCGATATGGTACTCCCGGACCTCTTCCGGTGTGGCCGTACGAATTTCCACCTGGATCATCTGACCCACTTTCTCTTCCACGCTCATCTGCGCCAGCAATGCGTCGATGCGTGATTCAATACTCGGGTCCTGTTGGATAGCACTGGTCAACATTGGCCAGTCTGCGGTGAGCACGGCCTTGCTGGTCGCATCTGTCGCCGGTTTGGCGGTGGAGGCTTTCTCGCCATCGCAGCCCGCGAGGCTGGCTGCCACTATCAGTCCGGAGATGCCCCCCAGCAAAATTCGCTTTTTCATCACCGCAAAACTCCCGTTTATTTTTCTGTAACGTTTTATGACTTGCTGTCGCCAGATGGTCGCGGGCCATTCAAAAAAATCCCAGTGCGTACCCGGCTTTTCCAGTCTTCTTTTTTACGACGTGCGGTGAACAGCGTCGTCCCACTTTGAATTCTCGGACCAATGTGGTGCACACCACCTTCCCACCCACCGCTGCGGACGAACTGGGAACCTGTGAAACCCACTAGGAATGGGACTTGCTGGCACCACCAACAAAGTTCGCGAGATAGTCGTTGTGATCCTTAAGGGACGCCACCTGCTGGTCCACGCCCCGCTTGATCTGCTGGATGAAGCCTGCCAGCTCCTGCTCGGACATACTGTCCACCAGCGGGTGATAGCGTTCCGGCATCAGCCCCTGCCCCAACATCACCTGCTGCCAGGAATCCACAAACAGTTCATTGGCCTCGCGGAATACGTGGCCGGTCTCGCGGAACATGTCGATCTTCGCCGCCAGCGTATCCGGGATTTCCATTTGCCGGCAGTGCCGCCAGAACTCGGTGTCGTCCCGATCCGTAACCTTGTAGTGCAGAATGATGAAGTCGCGAATGCGCTCCATATCAAATGCACACTGCCGGTTGAACTCATCCACCTCCCGCGGGTGAATCTCGGTCTGGGGAAAGAACCGAAGAAAGCGCACGATATTCTGCTGGATCAGGTGGATGCTGGTGGACTCCAGCGGCTCCAGAAACCCGCTGGAAAGACCCACCGCCAGGCAGTTCTTGTGCCACTGCTTGCGCCGGCGTCCGGTCTGGAATTTGATCAGCAGCGGATCGGTCAGCGTCTTGCCACGGATATTTTCCAAAAGCTGCTCACGGGCCGATTCATCACTCTGATAGCTGCCCGCATACACCAGCCCGTTGCCCACCCGGTTCTGCAAGGGAATCCGCCACTGCCAGGCACTTTCATGGGCGATGGAGCGGGTAAACGGCACCGGCGGTTCCACCGCTTCCGTCTGCACCGCAACGGCACTGTCGCAGGGCAGCCAGTGCGACCAGGACTCGTATCCGGTATGCAGGGCCTTTTCAATCAACAGCGCACGCATCCCGGTACAGTCGATAAAAAAGTCACCCGCCACTTCCTGACCGGAGTCGAGTTTCAGTGCGCGGATATAGCCGTTGTGCGGGTGCAACTGGACCTGGTCGATCTTGCCCTCCACCCGCTGCACCCCGAAGCCCTCGCTGAACTTGCGCAGGTAGGCGGCGTAGCGGCTGGCATCCATGTGAAACGCGTAGTTCAGACCGATGTTGGGCAGATGGGAAAACTTATGCGCTTCCGCGGCGCGGCGCTCGAGGCAATACTCACCAAAATCTTCCGCCAGACCGAGCTGCCGGGCGCGCATCCAGAAATGCTGGAAACCACATGCCCAGCAGTCTTTACCGGTCACGCCGAACGCATGGGTGTAATCCTTTCCCACATCCCGCCAGTTTTCGAAGCGGATACCCAATTTATAGGTACCCTGGGTTTCGCGCAGGAATTCCGCCTCGTCGATTCCCAGCAGGCGGTGAAAAAATACCAGGGTGGGAATGGTGGCTTCACCCACGCCAATGGTGCCGATGGATTCCGACTCCACCAGAGTGACTTCGATCTGCCCACCCATCAGTTTGGACAGCGCGGCGGCGGTCATCCAACCGGCGGTACCACCGCCGGCAATGACCACTTTCTTTATCGCTTGGCTCATGCTTCTCTCGTCCGTTCTATTTCAAATTGCGGAAGTTCATGGCATCCGCTGTAGTTTTTCGAGTAAATGCTTTTTCAGGTTTGCCGCGGCATTCCGATCAAGGTCGGCGAGCAAGCCGCGGCGATGCTCCGGGATGGCTTCGGCAGCCGCGTCCCGGTTCACCACAAAATGTTCGAACAGCTGGCCCCAGGCCTCACGCTGCGACTTTGGTAAACCGCCGATGCTCAGCAGTGCGTGCATAAGCGCATCCTGCGGCAGGCCTGTCCAGTTGGGTGTGGAGCGCCACCAGTAGTTCACCAGCATATTCACTGCGTCCAGGCTCTCCACCTGGTGCCACCACATGCTGGGCACATAGAGCACATCACCGGGCTCCATTTCCGCCACCTGCGCCGCTTCCAGTGCCTTCTGGTAGTTAGGGTAGCGTGCAAAATCCGGCTTATAAAAATCCACCAGACTGATGGCCTGGCCCGCGGGATTAAAGTCCAGCGGGCCAGGGTAGAGATTGGCCACCTGCTCCGGCGGAAACAGGGTGAAACGGCGTCGGCCCGCGACTACGCAGGCCAGGTTTTCCGGCAAGTCAAAATGCGCAGCGACTCGGGTGCGATTGCCGAACCAAAGGGATACCAGCGGCTGAAGTTCACCGATGGGCAGGTCGTTTTGCGCGCGCAGACTGGGCAGGTGGCGGTCTACCGGTGTGGAGCCCACGTAACAGTGTTCCGACCGATCCACTTCCTGCTCCAGGCTGCGCAGGGTCGTCATCAGATCGCCCGCACCGCGGCTGAAATTGAACCCGCTCATGGTGTCATCGTAGAAGATGCGCCCTTCCGTTTCCGCCGCCGCGCGAAACACCATAACCGGAAGACCGCGATCGAACGCGGCAAGATATTGGGAAAGGTTGCCCGCCTTTGCCGCAACCACCATCGGCCAGTGCGACGTCGCACCCTTGATCAGCAGCGGCGTTGTGCGATCCGCGGTAAGCGCGGCAATGTCTTCGCCCGTCACACCCGAGCAGGTTTCCACCGCCGGGATGGATTCTGGATACATGTTCATACGGGTGCCCCCGAGGCGCTGCGCGCGACCAGCTGCGCAAGCAACGCCCGGTTCGTTGGCAGCCCCTGGCGGTAGCTTGCCAGCTGCTTTTGCACCTCGGCCAGCAGTTGTTGCGCGCGTGCCTGGTCGCCATCTTTGCGCGGCGCGCGGCTGTTGTCGCAGGGGAACCCCATTCCATTCAGCACATAGCGGTAGCTGGCCGGTGGAAACAGGGGCTGCGCCTGCGGGAAATCCTGTTTGGACGGTGGCCGGTGTCGCCACTGAATCAGGTTCTCGCGCAGGCTTTCCGGTATGGAGGCATCGTCCCGGTGGGCAAGCCAGTATTCGGAGTCGGTACGCTCGGACAGCACATAGTGCAGCTTGAGGAAGTCCAGGATGTTGTCCCAGTGCGTGACGATTTGCCGGTTGAAGCGTTTTGCCGAGATGGCCATTTCGTCGACATTTGCGGGCAACAGATCACGGATCAGGCCCGCGCTCTGCTCAACCAACGCCAGCGCGGAGGCCTCCAGCGGTTCGATAAAACCCGCCGACATGCCTACCGCAACACAATTGCTCTGCCACATATGCGCGCGATGGCCCGGCGCAAAGGCCAGCTCGCGAAATTGCAGCGCATCAAGAGTTTCTGCGGGCACCGACTGCGCGAGCACATTACGGAAGTCGGCTTCCACCTGTGCCGCATCGGAAAACTGACTGGAATACACATAGCCCATGCCGCGACGGGTGGGCAGGCCGATATCCCAGATCCAGCCGTTGGCGCGTGCGGTGGCGCGGGTCACCGATGCGATGGGCGCATCCGATGAGCGGTAGGGAATCTGCACCGCCAGTGCGCGGTCATTGAACAGGGTTGCCGAGCGGTCCACCCAGGGCACCTGAAGAAACTCGCCGATGAGTTTGCCGGCGCGACCGGAGCAATCAACAAACAGGTCCGCATCAAAGCGAGCCCCCGCATCGCTCACCAGAGCGCTGATGTCGCCGCTGGCTGCCCCTTCCACCGACGTTATGTTCGCGCGGATATGCTGCACCCCCAGGTGTCGCGTGCAGTGATCGCGCAGCAGCAACCCGAACTTGGTCGCATCAAAGTGATAGGCGTAATTCAGTACGCCGGCGTAGTCCGGTGTCGCCAGTTGCTTGGGGGCGAGTTGCGCATCGCATACCGCCGCCTGGGGCGTAACAGCCTGGGCGTAGTCGGTGGTTGCGAAGCGTGATAAATCTTGTTCGAAGTAGCCGTGTGGCAAAGAGAAGGGATGGTAGTAATGATCCTGTGGCCCGTTGTTATGCCAGCCGGTAAACAGGGACCCCTGCTTGAAAGACGCCTCGCACTGGGCAAACAAACGTGCCTCACTGAGGCCGATACGCCGCAGGGTTTCGCGCATGGATGGCCAGGTGCCTTCACCCACACCGATGGTGGGAATATCCGGCGACTCCACCAGGGTGATATCACAGGCACCCCCACTGGCACGACCATGTTCGGCCGCCAGCACACCGGCCGTCAGCCAGCCAGCCGCACCGCCACCGAGAATCAGGATGCTCAACGGAGCCTGTTGCATTACAACGTCTCCCACAAGTTGGTGATGTAAAAGATAGGGCGCGCTTGCGCGCGCCCTTCACGTCCTGTGAGACGGGGGCGGCACTTTCGTGTCGCCCCGGGGCTTGCTTTAGAAGCTGTAACGCACGCCCAGGTTATAGCGGGCACCGGTCTGGTAGGCACCGATCATCATGTTCTCGGCACGGCCATACAGACGCTTGGTCTCGCTGGTCAGGTTAATACCTTCGAAGAACACGGTGAGGTTGTCCTGCACGTCGTAGCTTGCGCTGGCATCCCACTGGCCGTAAGACGCAACGTATACCGGGTTGCGCTCACCGTTCCCATCGAACGTACCAGCCAGGAAGTCATCGCGCCAGTTGTAGGCAATACGCGCCTGAATTCCGTTCTTGTCATAGAAGCCGACAAGGTTCGCGGAATCACTCAGGCCGAGCAGTGCAAACTGGTTTTCGACACCCTCACCCTTGTTGGTGTTGAAGTTGTCGTAGGCGATGTCGCCATCTACCGTGGTGAAGTTGAACTGCGTACCAAAGCCGGTATCCGCAAACATGTGCTGCACGGCGAACTCGAAGCCGTCAATACTGGCTTCTTTTTCGTTAACCGGAGCCAGTACATTAAATACCGCCAGCGCATCGCCATCTGCTGCAGAACCGACGATCGGGCCGCCGTAAATAGACTCGAGGTAAGCGCGGATTGCACCCAGATCGTTTGTGCCCAGAGCCGCAGCTGCTTCTTCAAAGCGCGGGCCCTGTGCCGGGTGCGCCAGGTCGAAGGTGGTTTCTGAGAAAGAGCCCAGACCAATGAAGTTCTCTACGTCTTTGCTGTAGTAACCCGCAGAGACATAGCTGGCCTCGCCGTAGTACCACTCGGCAGAGAAGTCGAAGTTGGTAGACTCGAACGGATCCAGGTCCGGATTGCCGCGGAATGCATTACCGCCGTTGAAGCGCAGCAGTGAGTCGATGGTCTGGCCACCCTGAATATCGCCGTACCCCGGACGGGTAATGGTCTTGCTGAAAGAGGCGCGCGCAACTACGTCTTCCTGCAACTGAATGTCGAAGTCGACATTCGGCAGGAAGTTGCTGTAAGCACCCTTCTGTTCGCTAAAGCCTTCACCGGTAGTTTGCGCACGGAATTCGTTGTCGCCGACCCACTCGATGCGGTCATATACCGGTACTTTTGCCTTGGCATCCACCTCGGTATCTTCAAAGCGCATGCCCACAGCCAAATTCATCGGCATGGCAGCGTCGTCCCAGGACAGGTTTACCTGCGCGTAAACAGACTGCTGGGTTTCGATGGCGGTACGATCGGTGCTGAAGTCGTTGCTGGCACACAGCACTGGGCCACAAGGGCTCAGAACATCGCCATTGGCGGCAGCAATCGCAGCGATAGCAGCACGCATACCCTCGAAGTCAGAGGCGTAGTAATACGGCGTCATCTCGGCGCTGTCGGCGCTGCTGAAATCATCCAGCGCGTTCGCCATGCTCTTCTGTACAAACAGAGCATCGTCGTAGTCCGCAGCGGTGCCGTAGCCACCCCAGGAATCGTTCTGCACATTGGCGAACGCAGAGCGGTTGCTGGACTCACTGAATCCGATACCGAAGTCAATGCTCTTCACCACGCCAGCGTCAACATCGAAGGTGCCATCAAAGCGTGCCTGTTCGATGTCGTGCTTCATGTATGCGTTATTGAACACGTTACCGGAAGTCAGCATCTGGGACGGGTCAAAACCCTGGCCGTCGATAAAGTCAAAGCTTACGGCCGGCAGGTCGTAACCGTAGTTCACGGTCGTGGCTGCGCGGTTGTACTGAACACCGGCGATGTTGTTGTTGGTACCACGGTCGTCCTTGGCACCGTTCTCGGCGCTGGAGTTGTGGTAGTCAAACGCCAGGGTCAGGTCCTCACGGGGATTCCAGACCAGGTTCAGGCCAACGGAGTTGTTTTCGTTAACGGAACCCCACTCACCGGCATTGAAGGTTACGTCAGAACCAGTGCCATCCGTGTAGATGATTGGCGCTACCACACTGCCGTTGCCCGAACCTTCGGTGAAGGAGCCGGAAACCGGTACACCGTTGAACCAGGCACCCATGGCATTGTACTGGTGCTCAACATCCTGCTCGGCGTAGGCGTAGTCCAGGGTCGCTTCGAACTCGTCGGAAGGCGCCCACTGCAGGGTCAGGATGGCGTTGGTGCGCTCACGCTGGGTCTCTGAGAAGTTGAACCCGATACCGCGCGGTACAGAGTAGATGTCCCCGGCCTGTGGGGCGTTCTCAAAGTTGGGGTTATCCGGAGCGATGGAGCCCCAGTCGCCCTGCCCGCCCGGAATGGTGTACCAGCCGGGGCCGGTTTCGGAGCCGGCCTGGCCGGAGTGGCGCTCGGAGAAGGAGCCGGCGAAAGAAACACCGATGGTATCGTCCGCGAACTTGCCGCTGTAGATACCGGACAGCTCCGGAGTCAGGGAATCACCTTCCTCGCTGGAGGTGTCGTGCATGCTCTTGGCACTCAGCTTCAGGACCGTGTCGGACTGATCCAGCGGGCGCAGGGTACGCACGTTGATCACGGAACCGATACCGCCCGTTGGCTGATTCGCACGACCGGTCTTGAACACATCAACGCCGCTCACACTTTCAGCTGCCAGATTGGCAAAGTCGAAGGAGCGGGAGGAAGAGGCAGTGCCGCTTTCCAGGTTTGCCGCCGGCATCTGGCGACCATTCAGGGTCACGACGTTGTAGTCGGGACCAAAACCGCGCACGGTCACTCGGCTGCCTTCACCGTTCTGGCGGTCGATCGACACACCGGTGATACGCTGCAGAGATTCCGCCAGGTTGGTATCGGGGAACTTACCGATATCTTCCGCAGAGATGGCATCCACCACGCCCTGGGCGTCGCGCTTGATATCCATTGACTGCTCGAGGCTGCCACGGATACCGGTTACCACCACTTCTTCCAGAGCGGCATCACCTTCGCCCTGGGCAAATGCCTGGCTGTTGATTCCTGCCATGGCGGCAATCGCCACGGCAATGGATTTCTTCTTGAATCCGGCTGTTCTATTCATGGAGTTGTCTCCCCCATCGTCACGTCATTTTATTTATTGGTTTCGCCATGAGGGGGCCCCTGAAAACACAAACAAACGACCCGCTCTGGCGCCAACGTATACTCCGCCGGTGTGCCAAATTGAGTCGTCCCACCTTTCCGAATTACGGAAAAATGGACTTTCCCACCTTCCCGCCCACAAAGCGGGAACAAAAAAGTTATTTATTTTCAATAAGTTACAGATATCACGAAAAACTGAACCAGAAGGGTGCGCGATGTATTGGATGAAGCAGACGACCTTACCGAAAGGGCGAAAAATAGCCAACCGGATTCTGTGACCACAAAGACACCGGCTACGGAGCCTGCAGGGAGATTCAGTGCCTCAGGCCGGACTCAGCCCTTCACCGCACCCGCAACAAGCCCGGAAACCAGAAAGCGCTGCAATGCCAGAAACAGCAGCATTACCGGCAGAGAGACCAGAATGGAGCCCGCAGCGAAATATCCCCACTCGGAGGCGTAGTCACTGACAAAGAAACGCAACCCCACCGGCACGGTGTAGAGTGACTCATCGTCCATGAATATCGAGGCGAGGATGAACTCGTTCCAGGCGGTCATGAATGCGAACAGCCCGGTCACGGCGATGGCCGGGCGCGCCAGGGGCAGGATGATTCGGGTGAAAATGGTCCAGTGACTGGCCCCGTCGAGCAGCGCGGACTCCTCGATCTCATAGGGCAGTGTGTCGAAGTAGCCCTTCAGCATCCACACACAGAACGGCAGCGCGGTAATCGAGTACACCAGTATCAGCCCCAGCCAGGAATTCCCCAGCCCCAGCCACTGCACCACGATCACATAGAGAGGAATCAGCATCAGCACCGCGGGGAACATCTGCGAGATCAGAAACAGCAACATGCCCCGCTGGCGACCGGCGAAGCGGAAGCGGGAAAAGGCGTAAGCGGCGGTACAGCTGAGCGACAGCCCCACCAGCGTGGTGGCGACGGCCACCACCAGGCTGTTGAGCAGCCAGCGCAGGAACGGCTGCTCGGTGAGCACCGCGCGGAAGTTGTCGAGGGTCCACCGCTCCGGCAGCGGGATCAGCGCCTTCAGCTGCTGGGCGAGACTGGCGTCTTGCGGCAGGCCAACGATCAGGGACTGCTGCCCGGAAAACGCGAGGCTGACCACCCACAGCATCGGGTAGAGCACGATCAGCGAAGCGAACACCAGCAGGGCAAAGCGCCAGCTCAGGATGTCGCTCAGGATTCGTGCCAATCGCTGCGGCAAGCGGAGTTTCATCGCACCGCTCCCAGTGTGCGACTGATGCGCATCTGCCACATGGCGTAGCCGAACAGCAGCGCCAGGATCACCATGGAATAGGCGGCGGCGTAGGCGTACTGGTATTTTTCAAAGCCGATGCGAAACGCCCGGGTAATCAGGATATCGTTGGCCCCGGCGGGCGCACCGTCACTGACCAGGTAAATCACATTGAACATATTGAAGGTCCACACCACCGACAGGATCACCGCAGGAATCAGCACCGGCTTCAGCAATGGCAGGGTGATAGAACGGAACTGGAACCAGCGTCCGGCGCCTTCCACCCGGGCCACCTCATACAGCTCCCGCGGAATCGACTGCAGGCCGCCGAGGATCACCACCATCATAAACGGGATGCTCAGCCAAACATTGGTCACCACCCCGGTAAAAAAGCTCGCACCGATGGTGTCGAACCAGGCCACCGGGGCCAGACCCAGCACCTGCAGTCCCTGGTTGATGGCACCGAACTGGGGATGGAACATGCCTTTCCACACCAATGCGGTGATGTAATTGGGAGTTGCCCACGGCAGGATCAGGATCAGGCGGAACCAGGCGCGGCCGGGAATCGGCTTGTACAGGGCCAGTGCCAGTACCAGCGCCAGCCCCACGGAAACCATCACATTGCAGGCGGTCCATAAAATGGTAATCAGCAGGGTCCAGTAAAAGTTGTCGAAGTCGAGGCTGCGCTCGCCGCCCTGACCACGCCAGAGGTCAAAGTCACCGAGGATCGCCACATAGTTGTCCAACCCGATAAAGCGCGACCACAGGGGCGCCTGTTCATTGAACACGGTGGTATCGGTAAACGACAGCAGCAGACCGTACAGCAGCGGGAAAAATACCAGCACCAGCATGCCCAGCACCGCGGGCATCAGGTACAGGTAAGCGGTGCGATTGGACCGCCAGCCTGCCGCCAGTTGCCGCCGGTAGCGCCGCCAGGCCCACAGTGCCAGCAACACCAGCGCAACGGGAATCAGCCACAGCCACACCGGCATCTGTGCCGGCGACTCCCCCCGCACCCGCGAGCGCTCCAGCCGTGCCAGGTCGATACTCAGCTGTCGCTGCAGCTGATGCATCTCTGCCTCCGGCTGCGCCGCGCCCTTCACGATTTTTTTCAGCGCATTTTCCAGTGGCACCCACACCAGGGTCATGGCCGGCAAATTGGGAATGGGTACCGCCACCTCCAGCTGGCGCCGAAATGCCATGGCGGCATCATTGGTCGCGAGCTGTGGATGCGCGAAGGCGCTGATATTGGCCGGCAACTGCCCACCGTCAATGCCCATTATTTCCGCGGACCCGCGGCGGGTAAGAAAGTCCATCACCTCAACCGCCGCCGCCGGGTTATCCGCCCAGGGCGACAGGAACAAACCCTCCACCGCCACCCAAGGCGCCAGCGGCCGGCCGCTCTCACTGTTGATCGGCAGTGGCACCACGCGATAGTTCACCCCCGGGGCGATTTCCCCGAGCATCCAGGGGCCGCTGATCACCATCGCCGCGCGTCCCTGATTGAACAGGCTGGTCACCAGTGTGCTGGTGGGCTCCTCCGGCAGTATCCGGTCGTCGCGCACCCAGTGTGCGAGCATCTCTGTAGAGCGGACATTGGCCTCGCTGTCGAGGTCCAGATTGCCGCCGCGATCGAAAGGCCCGCGGCCAAAGCTGTTCATCAGCGCGCCGTGAAAAAACGGCTCGGTATAGCTGTAGGCGAGCCCAAAACGCCCGCGGTTGCGGTCGGTGTGGCGCCGAGCCTCGGCCACCAGCGCGTCGGTGGTGGCGGGCGCGGTGCGCACCAGATCGGTATTGAGAATCAGCGCGGGACTCTTGAACGCCAGAGGCAGCCCGTAGAGATCACCCCCGAAGGTCATGGCATCGATCAGGTTGGGCGCGAAACGGCGTAACACCCGCTCACTCACATAGCGGTCGATCGGCGCCACCGTATGGCCGGCACTGGCCCAGCCGCCGAGGCGGTCGTGGGCAAATACAAACAGGTCCGGCCCCTGGCCGCGGGGCAAGGCGGCCGAGAGCTTGTCGGCGTAGCCCCCGAACGGGACCGCCAGCGCCTTGACCTCCACCTCGCCCTGGCTGCGGTTGTAGTCCTGGATCAACTGTTCGAAGGCTGCGCGCTCGGCGCCGCGGTAGCCATGCCAGAGGGTGAGCGTTTCCACCGCGCTGGCATCCAATGCCAGTGCCCACTGCACCAGCAGGCAGAGAGCGGCTCCCAGGCGCTTCAGCACGGGGCGGCCCCTACAGGATTGCGGTCCGCGCGGATACGCTGCCCGCTTTGCGCATCAAACAGATACGCCGCGGCGGGATCGAACGCGAGCTGCAGAGTTTCCCCGGGAGTGAATGCCCGCAAACCGGGCAGGCGCGCCACCAGCTGCGCGCCGCCTGCCTGCAGGTGTACCAGCATTTCCGCGCCGAGGCTTTCCACCAGCTCAATTTCACCGCTGAGCCGCGGCCAGCTGGCGGGCGCACCGGCGGCGTAGACCAGCTTTTCCGGGCGCAGCCCCAGCACCAGTTGTGCGCCCTGCCCCGCCAGGTCCGCCCGTGACAGCTGCAGCAAGGCGCAAGTCAAGCGACGGCCATCGTTGGCTACCGGTAGCAGGTTCATCGGCGGCGAGCCCATAAAGCCGGCCACGAACGTGTTGTCCGGATCGTTGTACAGGGTCAGCGGCGTGCCCACCTGCATCAGGCATCCCTGATTCAGAATGGCAATGCGCGAGCCCAGGGTCATGGCCTCCACCTGATCGTGGGTGACGTACACCGAGGTGGTGCCCAGCTGGCGGTGCAGGCGACTGATCACACTGCGCATCTGCACACGCAGCTCCGCATCCAGATTGGACAGGGGCTCATCGAACAGAAACACCTGCGGATCGCGCACCATGGCGCGCCCGAGGGCCACCCGCTGGCTCTGACCGCCGGACAACTGGGCCGGTTTGCGCTGCAACAGATCAGCGAGCCCGAGTGTCTCCGCCGCCTCGCGCACCCGGCGCTCGATACCCAGCTTGGGAAAATTGCGCACCCGCAGACCGAAGGCCATGTTGTCGAACACGGTCATATGCGGGTACAGGGCGTAGCTCTGGAACACCATGGCGATGTCCCGGTCTTTGGGGGGCAGGTCATTGACCCGGTGACCGCTGATATAGAGGTCGCCGGAAGAGATAGATTCCAGCCCGGCAATCATGCGCAGGATGGTGGACTTGCCGCAGCCGGAGGGGCCCACCAGCACCATGAACTCGCCATCGCGAATGTCCAGATCGAGCCCCGGCACGGTAAGGGGGCCATCGTCGTAACGCTTGCTGACATTTCTGAATTCAATATTCGCCAACGGGTCTCTCGCTCATCGTCGGATTCGCAGATTTGCCTCTTCTGCGTTGCTTTACGCCATTTCCGGCATGGTGGGACAGTATACGACGGGGAGAAGGATTGGTATCTCGTCGGGCATCCGCACGCCGGTCAGCCATTCCGCCCCCGGTCGACCCTCACGCCTTTCTGCTGCCAAAAAAATGTTCACCCGCCATTCATTTAGCGGCCCTGCATATCTTTACTAAATTAATTGGGCGCAGCAGTACCGTGCACTCCGAAGTCTATAAGTATGCTAAGGACAAAGAGATATGCGCCCGGCCCCCTTCGCTACCATGGCGGCGTTCAGCTTCACCGTGGCGGCGCTTTCCGCCTGTTCGGTGAAACCCGTCGCCATCGACGACGTGACCATTGACCAGCGCGCCAGCAGCGACTGGCAAACCGCGTTCGGCAACCAGCAGCCCGTCACCGGTCCTATCGATCTGAACGAAGCCATTGCCCGCGCCATCGCCTACAACATGGACAACCGCCTCAAGCTAATGGAGGCAGTGGTCGCTAATCGCAATCTCAGCCTGTCGCGCTGGGACATGTTGCCGGAGATCGCGGCCAGCGCGGGCTACCACCACCGCAACAAACAGCACTTCGCCAGCAGTGAAGATGTGAACAGCAACCAGTCTCTCGCACAGTCCACCTCCCTGGATAAAACCTACAGCACCGCGGGCCTCGAACTTTCCTGGAATGTCCTCGACTTCGGCATCAATTACCTGTCGGCGAAACAGGCTGCGGATGGCGTGATGATCGCGATCGAGCGTCAACGAAAATTGATGCACAACGTGATCATGGATGTGGAGTATGCCTTCTGGATGGCCGCCGCCGCTCAGCGCGCGCAAAGCCAGTTACCGGAGTTGATTACGCAGACCCGCCGCGCGCTGGAAAAGTCACGCCAAAGTGCCGAGCGCGGACTGCGCCAGACCGAGGCAAGCCTCAGCTACCGCCGCGAGCTGCTCGACCTGATGCAGCAGTTGCTGGCGCTCGAAGGCGACATGCATAACGCCAAGATGGAGCTCGCCGCGCTGATGGGGCTCCCCCCCGGTACCGCGTTCACCGTCAGTGCAACACCGAGCGATGTACTGCGCAGTCCCTTTGCCGAAATGAGCGTGCTGGAACTGGAACAGTACAGCCTGCGCAACCGCCCCGAATTACTGGAGGAGGATTACCGCCAGCGCATCGCCGCCACGGAGATCCGCAAAGCCTGCCTGCAGCTTTTACCCGGCCTTGAATTGCGCACCGGCTATTTCTACGACGACAACAGCTTCCTGCTCTACAACGACTGGGCGGAAAGCAGCCTGCGCCTGACCTGGGATCTGCTCGGCACGGTGGTGGCGGGCCGCGATCTGGTGGGATATGCACGGGATAACGAGCGCCTGGGCGATGTGCGCCGGGCCGCGCTCACGGTGGCCGTGCTCACCCAGGTTGATCTCGCCTTCAGCCATGTGAAACGGGCCGAACTCAACCACAGTTACGCGCTGGAAATGTCTCAGCTGGATCAGGCACTGGCCAACCAGTCGCGTGCGCGCTGGCAATCCAGCCAGGGCACCGAGCTGGAAAGCATTCATGCCAGCACCCAGGCGCTACTGTCGAGTGTGCAGCGGGATGTGAGCTACGCCGACTGGCGCAGCGCAAACGGCCGCTTGAGCAATGCCGTTGGCTTTCAGCCAGAGTTTTACATTGATTACCGCCAGCCACTGGAGGCGATAGAACAGCAGGTCGCCGACCTGCGCAGCCAGAGCGCGGGTATGGAACTGCTGCCCACTGGTGGCTACAACCCCCAGGGCGTGGAGCTGCGCGAAGCAGAGATCCGCGAAGACGGGGAAGCCGCCGCCCATTGGTAAGCGCACCTCGCGCAGTGTGATGTAAGCCGTCAGGATGTAATCGTGGTACCCGCAATGACAATTTCGAGAGTTACCCCCGCAGCCCTGCTCATCATCGGCTGCCTGCTCGCCGCGGCGAACACCCTCGCCGCGACCGAGCAGCAATCTGCCCCCGCCAAGCTCAACGCGCTCAGTCGAGTGCAGCTGTCCAGCGAGCTCGCCACACGCATCACCGATGTAAGAGTTCGCGCTGGCGACCGGTTTCAACAAGGAGATCTTCTCGCGCGCTTCGACTGCACCGAACTACAGGCCAAACTGCGCGGGGCAGAAACCCAACGCGCCCTCGCCCGACGCCAGCTGGAAGCCAATATTTCATTGCGCCAGTTGGGGGGGAATCTCAGTGAGCTGGAAATGGTACAGAGCGAAGCCCAGCTGGCGGAGGCCACCGCTAATGCCGAGGTGCTGCAGCACCGCAAAGGTTTTTGCGATGTGCGCGCCCCCTTCGACGGGTTCGTCGTGAATCGTCAGGTGGAACCACACCAGCGCGCGGAGATCGGTACCCCGCTATTCGAACTCATCGACAATCGCGGGCTGGAGGTAGAGGCCATCATTCCCTCCGGCTGGCTGGAAAAACTGAAGATCGGCGACTTCTTCCAGGTCACCATCAACGAAACCGGCCGCCAGTACCGCGCCACGTTACAGCGTATTGTTCCCGTGGTGGATCCAGTGACCCGCACCGTGCGTGTGATAGGGCACATCGACGAAACCGCCAAGGTCATCGGGTCTCCCGCGCTGCTCATTTCCGGCATGAGCGGAGAAGCCCGCTTCACCCTCGATGAGGGCGCAGAGGACATACTCGCCGACCGCAGCCAGCCAACGCCCACAAGCGGGGCAAACTGACGTGGACACCCGGCTACTGGAGAAACTGAACAGCTACCTGGCGTTCGAGAAGAAACTGCGCACGGCACAAAGTGAGCAGCATGTACTACGTATTGTGTGTAACGACAGCCAACCGCTCCTGTCCTTTGATACCTGCTTGTTTTTCAAGGGCGCGCGCCTGAAGCTGGTTGCCGCATCCAATGTTGCCACCGTCGATGCCACCGCAAGTACTGCCCAACAGTGGCAACAACTGGTGCGCCAAAATATAGAGCCGGCAGGCAATCAGTGGCCGCTGCAGATTTCTATTGGCCCCAGCACCCAGCAGGAAGCCGGCACCGTAAGGGGCAATGATCAGTTCCTGATAGTGATGCCCCTTTCCACAAGCCTCGGCTGTATCGCGCTGCTGCGGAGCAAGCCGCTGACACCACAGGAACAGGAAATTCTGAAAGAGCTGGCGGCAAGTGCGCGCCAGGCGCTGCTGGCACTGCGCGGCGCACGGTCGTTCTCACCAAGACACTGGCTTTCCCGCCGCCCGCTTATGATCGCGGCGATCGTCGCAATGATCTGTGCAGTGCCGGTGCGTCAGAGTGTTCTCGCGCCGGCAAGTCTTGCCGCCATCGAACCGCGCATCGTCTCATCCCGTATCGACGGGGTTATCCGCAACATTGGCGTGCCACCCAATGCACCGGTTTCGCCGGGGCAGCTGTTATTCACCCTGGACGATACCGAAGTTACCGCGGAAATCGGTCGTGTGCGTGAGGAAATCGCGCTCTACAGCGAACGCCTGCGCATGACCCGGCAATACAATTTTCAGCAAGCCTCCGCCGGGCACAAGCTGGCCGAAGCAGAAACGGATCTGTCCATTCGACACCTGGACCTGGACTACCAGCAGGCGCAGTTGGAGAAAACCCGCATCACGGCACCCACTGCTGGAGTCGCGATCTACACCGACCAGGCGGAATGGATCGGCCGGCGTGTCTATGCAGGCGAAAAGGTGATGGAAATTGTACAGACCGACGCGCGCCAGATTCAGATTGATCTTCCCAGTGCCGACGCCATCGCCCTGCCAGAGAATGCCGAAGTGGTGTTTTATGCAGAGTCCGCTCCTTTTCAACCCATCGAAGCCCATCTGCACTACCACAGCCTGCAGACAAACGAAGGCGAAAACCTTCCCGCGAGCTACCGGCTGCTTGCCACCATCGCCCAGGATCAACCGGCGATTCGTATCAACACACGCGGTCACGCCCGTATCTACGGTGCGCGGGTACCACTCGCTTACTACCTCCTGCGCCGCCCCCTGGCCTCCGCCCGACGCTGGCTAGGGGTTTAAGCATTTCAAAGAGGTACCCCGTGGAACAGGCCCCGGCGCACGCCAGCAACCAATTCGATACGCAGCTCCCACCTCCGGGTGAGTGGCCGTTACTGCGCAACGATCTCGTATTTCACCGGGTAGCAGACAATGCAGAATCGCCCAGCTGGCTTCTCTACGACCCCCTGCGCGGCCAATACCTGGAGCTCGGGGAAGTAGAGATTCTCATCCTGCAACACTGGCACCGGGGCAGTATCGAGCGCATCATCGCGGCCATCACGCAACACAACGGCTGCACCATCGAGCCCCGGCGCATCGAAGCACTGCGCCAGTTCTGCCTCAACAACGAATTGTTTCAGTGCAACAGCGATCAGGTCGCGGAATTCCAGTCCCGGGGTACGGTCACACAAAAGCGCCTGCGGCAGTTACAGCAGACGTTATTCTGGCGGCGTCCACTGTTTACTCCCACGATCAGTAGCCAGCTACTTGCCCCTCTCGCGCGCTGTACCGCGCGCCCGGTGTTTTATCTATTGCTGGCGGTACTGGCCGCGTTTTGCGCCATTTCCATCGGGCAGCACTGGCACGAATTCCTCGGCTACTTCAATGCCAGCTGGAACCCGGTGGGTACGCTTACCTTCTTTTGCTGCTACCTGATGTTGAGTGTCTTTCACGAACTCGGCCACAGCAGTGTGGCGAGACTTTACGGCGTCCAGTCCAACAGTATTGGTATCGGCCTCATCGCCTTGATGCCCATCATGTACAGCGAGATCACCGACGCCTGGCGCCTGCCACGCACGGCCCGCCTGCATATATCCGCCGCGGGCGTGGCCTTTGAGCTAACCCTTGGCGTGGCTGCAGCTTTAGCCTGGTGCCTGTTGGATGACGGCCCTGTGCGGGCACTGATGTTTTACCTGTTTACCACCTCGCTGATCACCACGCTGCTGATTAACGCCAACCCGCTGATGAAGTTCGATGGATATTTTTTACTGAGCGATGTAACCGGAGAGAAAAACCTGCACCAGAGTGCAACGAATGCATTGCGCACCCGGGTTTGGTCATTACTCCTGCGCGATATTCAGGCACCGCCCGGAGCCAGGCAACGCCTGCTAGCGGGTTTCGGGCTCGCCTGCCTGATCTATCGTCTTTTCATTTTTGCGGTCATCGCCTACGGCGCCTACCTGTTACTTTTCAAGGTGGCCGGCGTGGTGATTTTCGTGCTCTGCCTCGGGCTGTTGTTCATTGTCCCCGGTATACGGGAATGCAAGATGCTGTGGGCGCAGTTGCAAAAGCATGAACCTAAAGCCCCCGATCATGCAGAAGCGCCCCCACCAACCGCAGAATCGGACAATGCCATGCCAATGAAAGCAGATGCGGACGCACGCGCCGCGTTGCGCAACTTTGCACACACCGCTTTCGTGAAAAAGCTGGGAAAGTTTCACGCGGGTGCCCTGATGGCTACTGGGTGCTTTCTGTTGCTTTTGTTCGTTCCACTGCCCTGGCCCGTGCAAATACCCGCAAGTACCTTCTTTACCGAACATCAGCGCGCCGAAGCGCCCACCAGCGCGCTGTTAAAGACCTTCAGCCTGACACGGGGCAGCATGGTAGAGGCTGGCCAGCCTCTTGCGGTACTGCAAGACGAGCAACTGGAGTACCGCATCACACGCACCGAAAAAGAATTGCGCCTGCTCCAGCGGCGCTTGCAAAGTGATGGGTTTGCGCAAAGCCTCGATGCCCTGGATGCCATTTACCTGCAGGATTTACTCAGCAAGCAGCAGTTACTGCGCGCACTGAATGCCGAGCGCACTTTACTGCAAATCTCGGCAGAGATATCAGGCACGGTGGATTGGGTTCAACCAGGGCTATACCCAGGTCAATTTCTAGAGCTCAACCAGCCGTTCATCAGTATCGTCAACCGTGACAGCCTCGCCGGACGCGCCTACGCGGAAGCCGAGCAAGTGGCGCGGCTGACAGAATCCTTGTCACAGCCTCAATTTAGCGGTCACTTGTTCCTTCAGGGGCAATGGCAGCCCATCGCGGTGCGCGTTCAGGCTATTGAACAAATTGCTTCGCGCGCTGTTCAGGATCCGGCGCTAGCCTCCGAGCACGGTGGGCCGCTACAGGTCCAGCCAGATAATGCGAGGCGCAGCGCCAAGGCACTGCACCTCATCACGTTCGCACTGGAAACCCAGCAGCAGGGGGCCCCGGCAGTGACAACCGCACAGCGCACGGGCCACCTGGTACTGCTCGGCAGGCCAGAGAGCCTCGCCGCGTTAATCAGCCGGCGGATCGCCGGCATTCTCGTCAGAGAGAGTGGCGTTTAGCCACATCATTTAATTGCTCGCGGCGCTCGGGAAGTGGCGCCTACAAACCGCAAGGAAAGAGGTACTCCATGGAAATCAATGCGTTTTCCAGATCATCCCTGGCAGCGGCCATTCAATCACGTGGACGCAAGCTCAGCAGTGTGTGTCACACCCTGGAAAAGCGCGTGCTGCTGGATGCCTCGGTGGCGGTAGATGCCGGGCAAACATTCAATGATGTATCCGGTCCGGACACTGGCAGCGGTGACGATGCCCAAGTCGCGGCCTCCCATCAACAGGACAAATCCGAACAGCAACATACCGAGAGCGAAGCGGGTAATTCCCCCGGCACCGTCCAGCACGAGCTGGTGGTCATCGATTTGCAACTGGACGACGCCCAGGCCCTGGTCGACGACCTGATGGGCCAGGCTGATTCGGTAACCGCGCAGGAGGATAGTTTTCTGATCACCATCGGCGAACGCAGTATCACATTGCTCACACTGGGCGCCGATGACGGCTTGCATACGGTGACCGAATTTATTCAGCAAAGCGAGCGCGCCTTCAACGCGGTACATCTGGTCTCTCACGGGGATGCCGGCGGCGTGTCTGTGGGTGGCGAGCAGATTTCGCTGACCAGCCTGCAGGATTTCACCGACGGCAACCACAGTGCGCAACTGCAAAGCTGGCAAAACCACCTCGCACAAGACGCCGACATTTTGCTCTACGGTTGCAACACCGGTTACAGCCTTACCGGGGAAAGCTTTGTCGAGCAGGTCAGCCTGCTCACCGGCGCCGATGTGGCCGCTTCCGATGACCCTACCGGTGCGTTGCTGCGTGGCGGCGACTGGGAACTCGAACAACAGCAGGGTGAAGTGGAAACCGACATCGTCTTTTCCAAGCTGCTGCAGGGCGAGTGGCAGGGCCTGCTGGCAGCGACGCCTTCGCTGACCCTGGATGTACCGGCGGAAGACTTTATCAATGAGGGCACGTCGTTCCAGATCACCTTTGACAATTTGGGGACCGATACCGGTTTTGGACCTTTCGGTGATCTGGTGGTTGGGCCGGGTCTGGTCATTCAGGACGCAACCGGCCTGGGTGGTAGCCTGACCTTCGAAACGTTCACCTCGGACGGCCTCAACTGGATCGACAGCAAAGGGGAGGTTGTCCAGTTCCACCCGTTTGACCGAGCCGAAACAGGCGGCATTCCACTGCCACCGGTGGCGCCGGCGGGTTCCACCTGGTATGCCGCAGAGTTGCCATTCGGCTCGTTCACCCCCGACCAACCGGCGTATACCGCCACTGTCACCGCCTTCCTTGACGAATCCGCGGGTGCCCAGGTGGGCGTGCCAATCGCGATCAGCGCGCGAGGCGGATTCTACCTCGGTGAGCAGGATGCTCTCAATAATCCGGATGTGGATCCGCCGGTGGTCGGCAACCCGGTGGCCGATACCATTACGCCCACGGTGCTGATCGCCGACAAGACAGTGGCCGATAACGACGGCGACAATAATTCTGTCGGCGATGACAACGAAACGGTGACTGGGCCCAGCGAGGAAATCAAGTGGACGATCAACGTCGACCTCGCCGACAACACGCCGGTGGAAAACATCGTCATCACCGACCGCATACCGGATAACTTCTATTATCTCGGCAATGTGACGGTGGGAGGAGCCGCGGGCCCATTCACGCTCGGCACCGACTATGAGATCACCAGTGAACCGGCGATGGGCACAGCCTTGGGAGCGCAGCTGGTCATCACCTTCCTCAACCCGGTGGCCGGCACCACCAACGCTGATGATATACAGATTACCTACACCGGCTATGTACCGGATGTGGATGCCAATGGTGACCCGATTGTCATCAATGATGGTGGTACCGAAGCGGTCATCAATGATGTCGATGTCACGGGTCAATACCAAGGCACCACCGTGACCAGCGATGCCCAGTCCAAGATCATCACCGCCACGTCTCTGGCGGTTCAGAAAAAAGTTGAAAATATTGCCGATACCGGGGCGCCGGGCTTTACCCCTGGAGACCGTTTGCAATATACGCTGAGTACCCAGATTTCTGATTATGCACAGGTTTCAAACCTGCAACTCAGCGACGTACTGGGCGATGGCCTGAAATTTGACCCCGACTCGGTCACAATCGAATTTTTCATTGATGGCGCCACCCAAGGGCCGCAATCCATGACCGCGGCGAATATCAATTTCACCGAGAACCCCGCCCCCGGCAATGGCACGACCAACATTCAGTTCGATGTGTCCCAGGAGTTCCAGGATATTGGCCTGTCGCAAAACGGTGTGTTTCTCGGTGATTTATTGAGTGATCTTGTGATCCAGGGAACCACCTCGATTAATATTACATTTGAGGCGGTGATTCTCGAAAACTATACCGGCGCGCCACTCGCCGGCACGGCAAACGAAACTGTCGACTCCCTGGACAAGCTCAACAACCAGGTCACGGTCTCCGCACGGCTCGACAATTCCACCAACCAGGTGACAGTGGATAATAACAGTAACGAGAATGTCACCGTCGCAGGGGTAGATCAGGACAAAACCGTATTCGCCATCAATGGTGACACCAATACATCAGCACTGGACCAGATCAAGATTGGCGACCAGGTCACCTTCTCAATCACGGTGGATCTCTCAACACTGGATGTGGAAAGTCTGTCCATTACCGATTACCTCCCGCAACCGATTTTTGTTGCCAGCACCCCCACGTTTATTGACACCCAGTCCGGCACCAACCTGCCAGGGCTCAATGAATGGGGTTACGGTGCCAGCACCGATTTCGGCACATTCCCCTCGGGCTACCTGAACAGCGCAAATGTCACCTCAGACAGTGCCGGGAACTCTATCCAATGGGATTATCCTTTGCTCGCGCAGAACGCCTCCCCGGGGGGCACCATCCAGCTGCTGTTTACCGTAGAAGTTCAGGACCAGGCCTTCGCCGACGGCTTATTTATTACCAACGTTTCCTCGGTCGGTGTTGGCACGACCACGGGAGTGGTGGACTTGCCGCCGGAAGGCGCCGAGCTGGAGGTGCTCTCGCCGGAAATCGAGGTGACCAAGGGTATTGTATCCGGGCTGAACCCCAATGCGGAATACACCCTCACCGACCTGGGCCCGGTGACGTTCGCCCCAGCCGGCACACCCGCGGGCGCGGTCGCACCCTGGTCGGGAGTCATCAATAGCAGCGGTATTTCCAGTCTTCCCATTGATGCGGACCTGGCCAATGTCGACGCCGGCGATCTGGTGCGATTTGTGATTACCCTGGAAAATTCCGGGGCGACCGATGCCTATGATGTGCGCATTTCGGATAACCTGCCCGATGGATTCGCCATTCCGACAGGGACCGGGGGCACCAATCTGCAGGTATTCACCGGGGCCGGCGACCAGGTGAACTTCACCGGAGATCTGTTCTCCAGCGGCATCACCCTGACGGATCCGGCAGACAGTGCCGGCACCGGCGGCGCGATCGGCCAGGGGCGTGACCCGGATAACGGCAGCACGGTACAGTCCGGTGACAATATCGTTGTCATCATTTTTGACCTGGTGCTGGAAGACTCCGTGCGTCCTAATCAGGTCATCGAGAACACCGCCCAGCTGGAGACCTTTGCCGGGGTAAACAACGGCACAGATTTCACAGCCGGCGCCAAGAACAAGAAATGGCAGGATGATGCCCTCGTACAGACGCTGCCAAATACCGTCGAGAAAACCCGCGTCAGTACCTCCATCGTTAACGCCAATAACAGTAACAGCCAGGCCGTCATTGGCGAGGAGATCACCTACCGGCTGACGCTAACGCTCGCCGAGGGGAGCTCGCCACTGGCAGAAATTGTCGATCGGCTCGACCCCGGGCTTGAGTTTGTGCGTATCGATAGTGTCAATGTTTCCTCCACCGACGTTACCTCCACGGTCAATCTCGATCCGGCGGGGCTGGCGCCATCTATCAGTGGTCGGGAACTGACGTTTGACCTGGGCGATCTGACCAATAGCAACCTGGATAATGCGGTTGCGGAAACCATCACCGTGGAATACACGGTAAAAGTCAGCAATGTGCAGGGGAATCAGAGTGGAACGCAGCGGAACAACAGCGCACGTTTTTTCTGGGATGCCACCGATGACAACACGGACAATCCGACAGAGCAGTCCCGCAACAGCGCGCAAAACACTCGCATCATTGAACCGGATTTGAGAATCGACAAAACACTGACGGGCACACCGAGCGTCATCGACGCCAATGACATGATCACTTACCAGATCGTCATTTCCCACTCCAATGCATCAGACACGGATGCCTTTGACCTTTCATTTACCGATCAGCTACCGGCAGAACTCAACAGCTATATGCTGGTGTCTGCAGTACATTCCAGTCTCGGCGATATCTCAGGCGACTTCAGCCTCGATGCAACCAGCGGCCTGCTAGAGCTCACTAACAACGATCTTGACCTGCTCAAGGGGGATACGATTACCCTTGAGGTCAGTGCCATTGTTGATGCGAATATCATCGCGGCAACACAAATATCCAACACCGCCACAGCGCAGTGGACCAGCCTGAATGGCAGCATCACTGGCGAGCGCACCGGTGTTGATGGCCCTGGCGGGCTGAACAATTACGTTACCGATGATACGTTTCGCTTTACCACCCGCGGTGTCATTGCACAGGACAAATCGGTGATTGCCAGCAGTATTGAGGACGCTTATAACGGGATCGATGAGGCAGTGATTGGGGAGTCGCTCATCTATGCCGTAACCTTCCTGATTCCGGAAGGATCCGTGCCACTCGCCCAGGTCAGCGATAACCTCCCTGCAGGCATGGAATTTATCTCGCTGGACGACGTCATTGCCGGGGGCAACCTGACGTCATCGCTTGGCGACCTGAACCAGCCGGGCACGGTCAACGCAGTGGTTACGGGCGATCCGCAAGTGGTTACGTTTGCGCTCGGGGATATCAACAATATCGCGGATAACGTGGTCGATGAGAATGACCAGCTCACACTCGTGTATACGGTGCGTGTCACTAATGTCGCCAGCAATCAGGCGGGTACCGTCCTCACCAATGAGGCGATTTTTGCCTACGACGTCAACAACAACGGCAACAATACAGATCCGGTTGATCAGGCCGCCATGGAGAGCGTCGACGTCACCGTTTTGGAGCCGGATATTCAGGTCACCAAGACCAGCGCACGTAACAACGTGGATAATGGCGATCTGGTTGAATACACCATCACGATCGAAAATATGGGCGGGCAGTCTGGCACCCAGGCGTATGATGTCACCTTCCGTGATCCGCTGCCGCCGGAACTGACCAATGTCAGCTTTGTAGCCATCATCTCTTTTCAGGGCCTTACGGCCGACGTCTCCAATTTCTTTGATATCGTTGGCGGTGAGCTGGTCACCACATTGCAACCGGGTCGCGACCTGCCGCCCGGCGCTACGATTACCATCGAGGTGGCAGGGACTCTCGAGAACACCCTAGCCGGACAACAGATTTCCAATACCGCCACCGCAGAGTGGACCAGCCTGCCAGATCCGGATCCGAATGAACGTACCGGCACCGATGGCCCCACTGGCCTCAACAATTACGTTGCCAGCGCTACGGACTTATTTTCAGTGGCTGCCCCCACACTGGAAAAAAACCTGCTCAATACGGACCTGAACGACTCCCTGAATGACAACGATGAAGCCACCATTGGTGAGATTGTTACGTTTTCGGTAACTGCCACCCTGCCCGAAGCGGAGCTTACCGGCGTGCTGGTAGACCAATACGGCCCGGGCTTCGAATTTATCAGCCTTGAGTCGGTGACCTTTAGCGATCCGTCGTCGATTATTCTGGTTGGCTCCATCACGCTGACCGACGACCCGACGGCCAATGAAGTCACTCTGGACTTCGGCACCCTGATCAATCTCGATACGGACAACACCACCACAGAGAGCGTCACACTCACCTATCGCGTACGCGTACTGGATATCGCCGCCAACACCGCGGGCAGCATCCTGACCAATAACGCGGTTTTACGCTATGACACCACCGGTGATGGCAACAACAATGCAGAGATCAACGACGATGCAGAAGTTACCCTGGTGGAGCCCGAGGTATTAATCGAGAAAGAACTGGTCAGCAGCAACCCCTCGTACCTGGGCGGGAGTGCGAGCTACAAACTCACCATCAGCCTCGCGCCCGGTGCCACCGCCGATGCCTATGATCTGGAAGTCGTGGATCGCATCCCCCGTGAATTGCTGCTGGATACCTCCAGCGTACAAACCACGGTGGTCAGTGGTAGCGCAACGGTAAACACTCAGGTAGCCGGTGACCTGTTTACCGCCAATGTGAGCAAACTCGATCAGAATACGGTTATTGAAATTACCTACGACGTTGCCATTACCACCGACCCTGCCGATGTGGGTGTCACCGTCGTTAACGATGCCGAGGTCGAGTACACGTCACTACCGGGTAGTACCGATGCCATCGAGCGCCGGTACATCAATGCGGATGACGCTACTACCGACATCGTGGCCTATGACCTGGTTGCCACCAAAACCGACAACGACGTCAGCGCTTCGCCCGGTGACCTGCTGATCTATACCATCGACTATCGCAACGATGGCAGCGGCGATGCTCTGGACGTTGTGATCGAAGAAACCCTGCCGGAGTACGCCACCTTCGATGCGGCCAATTCCAGCGCCGGGTGGACACTCTCTGCCACATCACCGACCACCATCTACCAGATCAATGTGGGCGACCTGGCGCCGGGTGCCAGCGGCACGCTGCAGTTCGCGGTGATCATCGACAACCCACTACCCGCGGGTGTGGAAGAGACGAATAACGGGGTTCAGATCTTTTCCAATGGTGGCCCGGGGATCGACCAGAATATTGAAAACAACGACGACACGGACGAAACCCCTCTGGTGGCGGCCCCGGATTACGTCATCGACAAAATCGAAAACTTCGCTGACCCGGCCTTCCCCGGAGAAACCATCAGCTGGACCATCGAAGTGTCCAACCAGGGAAATCAGGATGGCACCGGTGTAGTGGTGACAGACACCCTGCCCACCGGCAATTATTTCTCCGCGGGCTTCACCGCCAGCAACGGAGGGGTCGTGGATCTCGCGGCGGGTACCGTGACCTGGGCTATCGGCGACCTCGCTGCCGGCGACAGTATCAGTCTCACACTGACCACGACTGTGGATGATTCCGTGCCCGCGCGTATTCCACAACAGGTCAATTCGGTCAGCGTCACAGATGACGGTAACAACGGCCCCGACCCGACGCCAGACAACAATACGGATCGCGAGACGTTCGATATCACCGAGGTCGATCTCTCGATCACCAAAGACGATGGTGGTATCACCACAACTCCTGCTGGTTCCATCACCTACACGCTCAACTATGCCAACCTCGGGACGGCGCCGGCAGACAATGTGGAAATCACCGAGCAGTTACCCACTTACACCACCTTCGACGCGGCCAATTCGGACCCGCGCTGGGTACAAAACGGCAATACGCTCACCCTCGATCTCGGCACGCTGGCCGCCGGTGAAAGCGGAAATGTCACTTTCGTGGTCATCGTGGATGACGCAATTCCCACAGGCATTGAGGAGGTCCTGAACAGTACGGAAATTGCCTATGACAACGGCCGCGGCCCGGATCAAAACCTGAATAACAACAATGACGAGGACACCACCCCCATCGACGCCGCACCGGATTACCAGATCGACAAGGTGGAAAACTTCAACGATCCGGCCAACCCCGGCGACACCATCGAGTGGAGTATCACCGTCACCAATGCCGGCAACCAGGACGGCACCGGAGTGGTGGTCACCGACACCCTGCCGGATACCAGCCTGCTCAACAGTATTACGGCCGACAGTGGCGGGGTAATCGATCTGGTGGCGGGCACGGTGATCTGGGATGTGGGCGATCTCGCGGCGGGCGATTCGGTCACCTTCACACTGTCGGCCATCGTCAATGACACGGTGCCTACCACCATTCCCACCCAGACCAATACCGTCGAGGTGACCGATGATGGCAGCAACGGGCCAGATCCCACGCCCAACAACAATACGGACCGTGAAACCTTCGATATCACTTATGTGGATCTCACCATCGTCAAGGACGATGGCGGGATCACCGCCACGCCCGGTGATGTGGTGGTGTATACGCTGACCTATACCAACAACGGTACCGCCGAAGCGGAGGACGTGGTCATCACGGAAACCCTGCCGGACTTTGCACGCTTTGACGCGGCCAACTCTGCCGCCGGCTGGGTGCAAAATGGCAACACCTTTACCCTGAATGTGGGCAATGTGGCGGCGGGTGCCTCCGCCGATGTCGCGTTTGCGGTAATCATTGACTCTCCGCTACCGGCGGGCGTCACGCAAACCGAAAACACCACCAGCATCACCGATGGCAACACCCGCGGCCCGGATCAAAATCCGAATGACAACACCGGCACCGACACCACCCCCATCGACGCCGCACCGGACTACCAGATCGACAAGGTGGAAAACTTCAACGATCCGGCCAACCCCGGCGACACCATCGAGTGGAGTATCACCGTCACCAATGCCGGCAACCAGGACGGCACCGGAGTGGTGGTCACCGACACCCTGCCGGATACCAGCCTGCTCAACAGTATTACGGCCGACAGTGGCGGGGTAATCGATCTGGTGGCGGGCACGGTGATCTGGGATGTGGGCGATCTCGCGGCGGGCGATTCGGTCACCTTCACACTGTCGGCCATCGTCAATGACACGGTGCCTACCACCATTCCCACCCAGACCAATACCGACGAGGTGACCGATGATGGCAGCAACGGGCCAGATCCCACGCGTAATAACTCGTATAGCATACATTATACGAAGTTATACGACGTACTTTGCACGCTTTGACGCGGCCAACTCTGCCGCCGGCTGGGTGCAAAATGGCAACACCTTTACCCTGAATGTGGGCAATGTGGCGGCGGGTGCCTCCGCCGATGTCGCGTTTGCGGTAATCATTGACTCTCCGCTACCGGCAGGCGTCACGCAAACCGAAAACACCACCAGCATTACCGATGGCAACACCCGCGGCCCGGATCAGAATCCGAGTGACAACAACGGCACCGACACCACCCCCATCGACGCCGCACCGGACTACCAGATCGACAAGGTGGAAAACTTCACCGATCCGGCCAACCCCGGCGACACCATCGAGTGGAGCATCAGCGTCACCAATGCCGGCAACCAGGACGGCACCGGAGTGGTGGTGACCGACACCCTGCCGAATCAGGCACTGTTCGGTACCTTTGTTGCCGGACAGGGCGGCGTCGTCGACACCGCAGCCGGGACGGTAACCTGGAATGTCGGCCCACTCGCGGTGGGAGACTCGGTCACCTTTACCCTCTCCACGACGGTGAGCACAGATCTCACAGCAGGGTTCGGCCCCCAGGAAAACCGGGTGATCGTCACCGACGACCGCACCAATGGACCCGATCTGACCCCGCTCAATAATCGCGACACCGAAACCCTTACCATTGAATTTGTCGATCTGAGAATCGATAAGGATGATGGCGGCGCAGTTCCCGGGCCGACCGATACATTGATTTACACACTGACCTACGCCAATGACGGTAACGCAACCGCCGAAGGCGTGGTGATAACCGAAACCCTGCCGCCCAACACCACGTTCGACCCAGCCAATTCTACTACCGGGTGGGTACAAAATGGCGACACGCTCAGCTACGCCGTGGGCTCCCTGACGGCCGGCGAACAGGGGAGTATCACGTTTGCTGTAACCATCGATTACCCGATTTCGCCCACCGTGCTGTCCACAGAAAATACGGTACTGATCACCGACAACGGCAACAAAGGGCCCGACCCCACGCCGGAAAACAATCGCGATACAGAGAAAACCGTGATCGATAATCCCGGTCCAAACGTGGATAACATCACCCTCTCACAACTGCGGCCGGACTATATTTATCCCCCTCGCGAGTGGACATGGCAGGAACCGGAGCTGCACGGACGGCTGATCTCCAGTGAAACGGAAACAATAACCGCAAACCTGCAGGGGGGGCGCAACGGCGGCAACTTCGATCCAGCATTTGGGCCAGTAGACGGCCGCTTCTACCCCAATGACTGGTCGCGGATATTCCGACACGACCTCTCGATAGAGATCAGCCCGGCAACAGGGACAGATAAATCCAGCCCGCTGGCCCTGGACAGATCCGTAGGACACTATCGTGCTGACTCGCTGTTCGGTGAATTCGAGAACCCCGCCGCCAGCCCTGCATTGCCAGGGGCAGAAGTGGAACAAAGCCCCGTGGCACCCCCACAGCTCCACCCGACACCGACGGAGCCGCTGAACCTGGGCCCAGAGCGCAGCCAGCTACAACTGCAGCTGGACGAAATCGCCCGTGAACTCAGCGAAGCACAGGTATCGCCCCTACTTGCAGCACTGGCGGCAATAAGCGCGGAGGAAGCGCATCAGGCATCGGATATCCGTCCTTAAACCGCGCAAAGCGCAACACCCAGCAGAAAATGTCAAACTGCTGGACTGATCGGTCAACCTCCTCTATCCCAGATGCAGTATGCTGGGCAGAGGGGGTTCGCGCTGACGGATATCGAATTACGTCCGCAAACATCCAGAGTGAGCAGATCCCTTGCCGTACAATCACCTTGTCGTCGCGAGAGATTTTTGAGCCGGTACCACCGACGCGACCGTCACAATCGTTGAAACCAATACCGAGCCACGCCCATGAACCAGATTGCCGAAGCCGTCGCCCATCACACCACCGAAAACCTGACAGACCTGTTAGATCAGCAACGCCAGGCATATCTGGCCGGCCCCGTGCCCGACCACGGTCAGCGGGTTAACGACCTGCGGGCACTGGCGCGCATGATTCGCGAGCACCAGGATGAGCTGGTCGAGGCCGTCAGCGCGGACTACGGCAACCGCTCCCACCATGAAACCCTGTTCGCGGAAATATTTCCGGCGCTTGATGGCATCAAAGATACGATCAAGCGCCTGAAAAAATGGATGAAACCACAGCGACGACACGTGGAATTCTCGGCTTTCCCGTCCTCCGCGGCCAAGGTCATTCCTCAACCACTGGGCGTGGTTGGCGTTATTGTGCCGTGGAACTTTCCGATCAACCTTTCCATCGGGCCGCTGATCAATATTTTCGCCGCCGGCAACCGGGCCATGGTGAAAATGTCGGAAAATTCACGCAACCTCACGGCGCTCTTGAAGCGCATCAGCGTGGATTATTTCCCCGAAGACAAGCTGGTTTTCCTCGAAGAAACCGGCAACGTGGGTGTCGAGTTTTCCAAGCTCAAGTTTGATCACCTGATTTTTACCGGATCGGGAACCACCGGCCGCAAAGTCATGGCTGCGGCCGCGGCCAACCTCACCCCGGTCACCCTGGAACTGGGTGGCAAATCCCCGGCCATTGTCGGCCCCGATTACGACACCGATACCGCCGTCGAGCGCATCCTGTTCTGGAAGTTGTTCAATGCCGGCCAGATCTGCACCACGGTAGACTATCTGCTGTTACCCGAAGAAAAACTCGCTGAGTTTATCGAGAAAGCCAAGCAGGTATTCAAGAAACGCTACCCGGATATCCACCATCCGGACTATACGTCGGTGATCGACGAGCGCTCTTTCCAGCGTATCTGGCAGACCCTGGACGACGCCACGCAAAAAGGGGCCACCGCCATCGACCTTACCGACGGCCAGGGCGACCGCGGCGACACGCTGAAAAAATTCCCCGCACACCTGCTGATCAACGTGACCGAAGACATGACCGTCATGCAGCGAGAAATTTTTGGCCCACTGCTGCCGATCAAGACCTACAAGAACCGCGAGGAAGTTGCGGCCTATATCAACCGCGGTGACCGCCCACTGGCCATCTACCCATTCACCAGAGATGCCGACCTGCGGGACTATTACATCGACCACGTCATGTCCGGGGGCGTCAGCGTCAACAACGCCGTACTCCATGTGGGCCAGCACGACATTCCGTTCGGTGGCGTGGGCGAGAGCGGCATGGGTCACTACCACGGCTACGAGGGGTTCCTCACCTTCTCCAAACTGCGCCCGGTGTTCTACCAGGGCCCGCTGGATCCACTGAAACTGCTGATGCCGCCTTACGGCAAGCTTGCGAGCAGTATGATGAAGTTGATGCTGCGCCTGACCAAATAGGTAAACGTCGACGGCACTAACCTGTGACCCAGAGCTCCGGCATCGCCGGTGCGCTGCATAGGGTATGCGCAAACGGCAGTCTGTTCGAATTTACACTCCAGTTGCATCCAAAGTCGCCGGCCAACGCATCCTATCGGCAACACATCAACATGCGTATCAACAACTGGAGAACACAATGAACGAATCCACCCTTGCACTGCTGGTGCCTTTTGGTTTTTTCCTGCTCGTCGGCCTATCCCTGTGGATGCTGCTCAGCTACTTCGCGAAGAAAAATGGCGAGATACAGCAAACCCTGCGCCTGGCACTGGAAAAAGGCGCCGATGTACCTGCGGAACTGATGGAAAGCCTGAGCGCCAACAATTCGCACCCGCAAAAAGACCTGCGCCGCGGCATCGTCTGGACCGCGGTAGCCGTTGGCCTCGGACTGGTCGGCCTGTTTACCCCCGATCCGAGCAACCATGCGCTCATGGGAACACTCGCGGCCGCCGCAATCCCGTTCGCGATCGGCATCGCGTATTTTGCCATGCATTACCTCGCCAAACCGCAAGCACACTAACCAGATGGGCGGCCACCAACCAAGGTATCGGGTGGCCGCCGATCGCCGCAACCGCATCCGCAGCCACACAGACCTGTAAAAACTGCTTATCCACTCCGTGCTGAGAAATCCTGCCCGCAGGGAATGGTCTATTCCGACAAGCCACAACCTAACTGGTACGTTCATACTCCGAATATCACTTCAAGACCGTCTGCATCATCAGTAGAATTTACGTTTTCCCTTTACGCGCTTTTCAAAAGGACCTGAAAGTGACTACGCTTCTCCTGTGCAATCGGCCGCTCAGTGCGCCAGCTATCCAGCTGGCCTGCAACGCCAATTTTCAACAGTATTCCGAATTTCATAGACCCACCCCACACTTTGCCAAAGCCAATACCCCCTACCTGCTGAACGGCCATGACGATGCCCAGGGCAAGCGTATTCAGTCGCTGCTGGCACCGAAACACATATCAAAACCGGTAACCGAGCTGGCGCTTACCTTTGGTGAAGACAACACCTTGGCCATCGCCGCGATGATGGAGCAACTCAAGGATTACAATATTGCCCTGACCGGTGCCTCAACCAGCGTTTACGGTGAACGTATCAGTGGTTTTGCCAAGTCGGTAAAAGAGTACCAGGTAGCGCTACTCACTTACCGCGAGGCGAAACGGAGCAAAGCCGGTAACCAGGCACAACTGAAGCAAAGGGCACACCATGCCTTCAACCGTATGCAGGCGCAGTTCCGCGCCGAGCTGCATATGGTAACCAGTCATATTCGCTCCCGCCGCGGCACCCCGCTGACCAGCGCTGAACGCGGCACCAATATCGCCCGTAGCAGCCGTAATGTGGCGAAACTACAGTTCAGTAGTGAGATTGAGGCGCACAGGCTGGTAAGGTTGAGCCAGCACACCAAGCTACTCGGCAATGGGTTGGCAGTAATTGATTTTGGGTCTCGTGTGGGCAAGGTACATAATAGTTATCAAGCCGGCGGGAACTGGGAGCGTGACCTCTTTATCGAATCCAGCAGTTTTACCGCGAGCGCGATAACGGGAATCGTAACAGCAAAAGCTGGCGCCGCAGCACTCGGGATTCTAATGGTAGCGACCCCGATTGGCTGGGTAGGCTTGGTTGTCGGCGGCCTAGCGGTTGTTACAGTATCAGCAGCCTCCTCAATCGCAATGAATAATATCGCTCATGAAAGTAGCGGCAGCTGGTACGATTTTATAATGGATGCGTTGGATTAATCATGACTACATTTTCAGCCCTACTTGGAATGGCCTTTATACCAGGTTTTTTGAGCTGCATTCTTTTTGTGATTTTTGGCCAAGTGACGGCTCGAAAGTTGAGGAAAAAACCTGAACTCAACCAACGTCTGGGCATGGAATTTATGAGCGGCTGGAACATTCTTAATATTGCACAAGCCCTTGCGACCCCCCAAAGAATCCACAAAATATTAGAAAACAGTCCCGTATCCTTTCTCCATGCCGACTCGGATTTACTACGCAAACATACAAATCAATTCGATAAGATTCTAGCAGCACTATTTTTCTGGCCATTCATGTTATCCGGGTTGAGTATGGCACTTCTCGTTTTGCTAAAAAGCATTGGAGTTTTTTCCGACTAGCCGAACACTATGCTTAGCACACGGGGATCAGCCTGGACGTCTACGCCATGTCTAAGGCATTGAGCGCTTCGGACAGGCTCTTTACCGGAATCACTTGCATACCCTCGATATCGGCTTTCAAACGGTTCGCTGCGGGTACAATCGCTTTTCTAAAACCATGCTTGGCCGCTTCCCGCAACCGTTCCTGCCCCGAGGGTACCGGGCGGATTTCACCGGCGAGTCCCACTTCACCAAAAATCATCAGGTCCCGATCCAGCGTGCGGTTGCGGAAGCTGGAGACTACTGCCATCAACAGGGTGAGGTCAGCGCTGGTTTCCATCACTTTCACACCGCCGACCACGTTGATAAACACATCCTGGTCGCCAACCAGCACACCACCGTGGCGGTGCAATACGGCCAGCAGCATGTTCAAACGGTTTTGGTCCAGCCCCACCGCAACCCGGCGGGGGTTACCGAGGCTGCTGTCATCCACCAGCGCCTGCAGTTCCACCAGCAACGGACGGGTGCCCTCCCACACCGAAGTCACCACCGAGCCCGCGGCAATTTCTTCCGCCCGCTGCAGGAAAATCGCGGAGGGGTTGGAGACTTCTTTCAGCCCCTGCTCGGTCATCGCAAATACCCCGAGCTCGTTCACCGCACCGAATCGGTTTTTGTGCGCGCGCAGGGTGCGGAAGCGGGAATCGTGGCTACCCTCGAGCATGATGGAGCAGTCGATGATGTGTTCCAGCACCTTGGGCCCGGCGAGGCTGCCGTCTTTGGTGACGTGCCCGACCAGAATCAGCGCGGTGCCGGTCTGCTTGGCGAAACGGGTGAGGTAGGCGGCACTCTCGCGCACCTGCGCCACCGAGCCCGGTGCAGACTGCACTTCGGCCATGTGCATGACCTGGATGGAGTCCACCACCATCACTTTGGGTTTCACTTCACCGGCGGTAAGGCAGATCTGCTCCACATTGGTTTCCGACAGCATCTGCAGATGGTCTGCGGGCAAGCCGAGGCGCTTGGCACGCATGGCCACCTGCTGCAGGGACTCCTCACCAGTCACATAGAGCGCCGGCAGGGTCTGCGACAGATGACACAGGGTCTGCAGCAGCACCGTGGACTTGCCCGCACCGGGATGCCCGCCAATCAGCACCACCGACCCCGGCACCAGCCCGCCCCCCAGCACCCGGTCGAGCTCGCTGGCATTGGTGGGGATACGGGGCAGCTCGCTGAGATCGATTTCGGACAGCTTCTGCACCTTGCCCTGCCCCGCGGCACCGGCGTAGCCGGCCTGGGCATCGGTAAAGTTGGCGGAACGGCTGTCTGTATGCGCCGGCCCCAGCCGCACTTCACTCAGACTGTTCCACGCCCCACAGGCACTGCACTGGCCTGCCCATTTGCTGTAGTCGGCTCCGCATTCATTGCACACAAATGCGGTTTTGGTTTTTTTGGCCAAAGGCTCTCCCCTTGCGGGACTCTTGAATTGAATTAGGTCTACGAGTGGCCGCAGAACGGACCGTACGCCGCCCGGCGGAAGCCGCAGAGTTTACCCTTCCCTGATGGCTAGCCCAATGCCCCTGCCTTCAAGCCGCGCTCATCTCACGCTACTTTTACCTCAAGCACCTCAAGCCAATCCCCAGCGGTGAGCTGCATAGCACTCCCGCGGTGGCATGCCGAGTGCGCAACGATTAGCATTAATACAAAGCACACGTATTGTTGGCTCTATGACACTTCCCGCAGTTTGGCTGCTACGCAGCGATGAAATAGCTCCTGACAGCCCAGAGGCTCTGGAGCTCGCCACCCTGTTATCGGCTGAAGAATACCGACGCCAGTGCAGTTACAGGCACGCGGAGGCTCGACATCAGTTTCTGTTGAGTCGTGGCATGCTGCGCAAGGTACTCGGAAAAATCAGCGGGCAGCCGCCTGCACAGCTGCAGTTCGATCGCCTGCCTAGCGGCAAGCCACTGTTAGTGGATTTTCCGGAACTGCACTTCAGCCTCAGCCACAGCGGCCAGTGGATCGCGCTGGCGGTTTCCTGCGAGGCGCCCATCGGCATTGATATCGAGCAGCCGCGCAAACCGCGGGACTTTTTGCGGATCGCCCGCCACTACTTCCACCCCCAGGAGTGCGCCTTGCTGGAATCGCCGCCGCTGGAACTGATGCCGATGCATTTCTACCGGCTGTGGACCATGAAAGAGGCCTTTTTCAAGGCCCGCGGCACCGGCATCTCCGAGGGGCTGGGGCGGATCAACCTGGCGGGCTACCACCTGGGGGAGGGTGTCTCTTTCGACGAAACCCTGGCCGACCGGGACGCCCCCTGGCAGTTCTACTACGCCATGCACCCGCTACCGGATACCACACAACTGCATATGGCACTGGCGGGCACCGATCCGGCGCTGGAGGAACTGCAGCAGGCCGGTATACACCGGGGTTTTGACTAACCCCCCAAATAGCCCCAAGACTATTTCCAGGAAGAGCCCCGCAAGACTTTTCCCAACGCACCGATAGAATTGCAATCTTGCCACACCAGTGTGTCAGCGGACGGTTATGTATTCGAAGGGCATATTCCGGCAAAGCTGATTCGTCAGTTCCTGCGGAATCCGCCGGCCGGTGCACGCGGCCTGGCGGTGCCGGCCATGCCTCTGGGCAGCCCCGGCATGGAAGTGGGTGACCGTTTTACGCCATACAAGGTACTGCAGCTCAACCGGGACGGCAGCACCTCTGTGTACGCGAATATCGATCACTTTGAGCAACAACACTGAAGTATTCGTGAATCCGAGAAGCCCGGATGACTCGCCGGCCCGGTCATCTGGCCCAGTCATGCCAACTCCTCGGCACAGGCTTTTACTCAACGATCAGGGTGCCGCGATACATCTGCATCTGACAGTGAAACGGATACTCGCCGACATCCGCTGCGGGAAGTTGCACCTCGGTCACCTGATCGACCGCCAGCTGTGCACTGATTTCCAGGTCGGGAAACAATACCCACTCCGCACAGGGTGATGCGTCTTCCCGCCGGAATTTCAGCACCGTTGCTTTTCCGGCAGCAATGCGAATCCGGTCGGGCTCGTATACGCCATCCTTGACCAGTATTTGTAACGCCTCGTCGACACCCGCCGCAGGCTGCCTGCTGCCCTTGGACGCAAGCCAAAACCACCATACCGTCAGTACAATTGCGGCAAGACCAAGCACGTTAATCACTACGGACTCCATCATGCGGTACCTCCGTTCTGTGACGGTTTGAAAAACCGCAACCGGTTGGCGTTACTCACCACGGTAACCGAAGAAAACGCCATCGCCGCACCGGCGATGACCGGGCTCAACAGCATGCCAGTGATGGGGTAAAGCACCCCGGCGGCAATGGGAATGCCCAGGGTGTTGTAAATAAACGCACCAAACAGATTCTGCTTGATATTGCGCAGGGTCGCGCGGGAAAGCTCCACAGCATCCGCAACGCCGTGCAGTGACGAGCGCATCAGGGTCACATCCGCAGACTCGATGGCAACATCGGTGCCCGCACCTATGGCAAATCCCACATCTGCCCGCGCCAATGCCGGGGCGTCGTTGATACCATCGCCCGCCATCCCGACCTTGGCATGGTTTTTCTGCAGGTCCGCGACAATTTTTTCCTTGTCCTCCGGCAGCAGATCCGCGTGAACGTGATCGATGCCCAGCTGCCTGGCCACGGCCTCTGCCGTCGCCCGGTTGTCCCCGGTCAGCATTTCGATACGCAGCCCGAGCTTTTTCAGGCGTGCAACTGCAGCGTGTGCATCCTCGCGAATGGGGTCTGCCACCGCAATGATGCCGGCCATGGCACCATCCACTGCCGCATACATGGCGGTACGCCCCTGCTCCGCCAGTGCTTCGGCCTTTTCTGTCCACTTGCCGGGGTCGATGCCTTCGCGCTGCATCAATTTACGGTTGCCGAGCAGCACGGTTTTCCCGTCGACCTCAGCACGGACACCGTGCGCGGTAATGGCTTCGAAACCCTGCACATCCGAGAGCGACAGCTGTTTTTCCCGGGCGGCACTGACAACCGCCTCTGCCAGAGGGTGTTCGGAGCGACTTTCCAGGCTCGCGAGCTGTTGCAACAGCGCATCGGCATCGCCGTCGCACTCGATATCGGTCAGTTTCGGCGCGCCCTCGGTCAGCGTGCCCGTTTTATCCACCACCAGGGTGTCGAGATCCGTAGCCTGCTGCAGGGCCTTGCCGTTGCGCACCAGCACCCCATTTTCTGCCCCTTTGCCGACGCCCACCATCACCGACATGGGTGTGGCCAGCCCAAGCGCACAGGGGCAGGCAATAATCAGTACCGAGGTCAGCACCACCAGCATATGCGCGATTTTCGGGTCGGGACCCCAGTTGTACCAGACCAGTGCAGCGACCACCGCGATGATCATGACACTCGGCACAAAAATCGATGAGATGGTATCTGCGAGGCGCGCGATGGGCACCCGCGAGCTCTGGGCGTTTTTTACCATCTGGATAATCTGCGCCAGGCGGGTATCCGCCCCCACTTTTTCCGCCGCAAATACCAGGCTGCCATTTTTATTCAGGGTGCCGGCGGTGAGCGCATCACCTCCCGTTTTTTTTACTGGTAGCGGCTCGCCGGTAAGCATGGATTCATCCACCAGGCTCTCGCCCTCAACAACGCGGCCATCTACCGGAATCTTTTCTCCGGGCCGCACGCGCAGCTTGTCGCCGACGATCACCTGGTCAAAGGGAATATCCATTTCTTCGCCGTCGCGGATGACCCGGGCATTGGGGTCCTGCAATTGCAGCAACTTTTCTACCGCGGCACTGGTGCGACCGCGGGCACGCACTTCCAACGCCTGCCCCAGGTTGATCAGGCCGATAATCATCGCACTGGCTTCAAAGTACACGTGACGTGCAGACTCCGGCAGTACATGCGGGAGCAATACCACTAGCATGGAAAACAGCCACGCGGTGCCAGTACCCAGCGCTACCAGGGTGTCCATGGTGGCACTGTGGTGACGGAAGGCTCGCCAGGCACCGGTAAAAAAGTGCCCGCCACAGAAAACCAGCACCGCCAAAGTCAATAGGCCGACACTGCCCCAGGCGACTTGCTGAGCGATGTTGTGCACGCCCATCTCGCCGGTCACCAGTCCCCAGATCATCAGGGGAACCCCGAGCCCCAGCGCTATACCCGAGCGCCACAACAGTTGCCGGTAGTGCGCCTGCTCCTCCTCCCGCTGCTGCGCGCGCAACACCCGGGCATTCACCTGCACCGCCTCCGCGCCGTAACCGGCGGACGCCACCGCGGCGATACAGGCCTGCGTAGTCGCGCTGCCCTCGACCACCAGGGTTTTGTCGCCCAGATTTACGCGGGCATCGTCAACCCCCGGCACCTCGCCCAGCGCAGACTCGATTTTTCTCACGCAGCCGGCACAACTCACCCCCTGCAGGCGGAAGGTTTGTGGGGATATCGATGATTTCTCAGTCATATTGCTCTCCACCAAGGGTTAGGCACCGACATTTTAAAGGGTTCCAGGGGCGGCAGGGTAAACCAGGCCGGAGACAACCTACCCACAGCCTAGCGGGTGCGGCCCATTGCCTGCCGGCAAATGCGAATCGACCACAAAGTCAGCCGCTGGCCGGCCCACGCAGGCTCAAATCCACTCCCGGTAGCCTCACCCCGGGTGGTATCATCGCGCCATGAAACACCCCCTGCTCCCGGAACGCCCCCTCGTCATCTCACCCACTCTGGCCGCCACCCTCGGCCTGGAGGAGGCGGTATTGCTGGCGGCGCTGGGTGACCTGATACCCTTTTTGGCGGTAGATTCACATCCCGGCCGGGACTGGTACACCGCAGAGGGGGAGCAACTGCAACGGCTGTTGCCATTCTGGGAGCCGGCAGACATCCAGCGGGTTTCCACCAGCCTGCGCAATCAAGGAGCCCTGTTGCTCGGCGCAGCGCCCTACGGCAGCAGTGCGATGCTCAAATTTGCACTGACTGGTACCTCAGGGCAGCAGACTGCCGCGGAATCAACCACCTCGGCATCACAGGCCCCGGCACCGCGGGCGGCCAACACTATTTCGCCGAGCTGGCAGCCGGATTCCGAGACCATGGCGCGTATCGCGCAGCTGGGTGTGCCGGAACATTTCGTGCGTGAGCAGCTGCCCGAGTTCGTCACTTACTGGCGTGACCGCGGCGAAAGCCGGCACTCCTTTGGCTCCCTGTTCCTGAAGCAGGTAAAGACCAAGTGGGAGTCTTTTCGTGCGACTCAAGGGCGCAAGCAACCCATTCCCGAACAGTGGCACCCGGGAGAGGAGACCCTGCGCAAGCTCTCCGATGAGGGGGTGCCGAGCACGTTTGTGCGGCGCTGCCTGCAGCGGTTTGTCGAGTACCATCGTAACAGCGGCAAGCAATCCGTTTCCTGGGACCTGGAATTCAATGACTGGGTAACGGAAGACTGGGAAAAGCAGGACACCCCATTTATTGAAAAGCGCAAGCCGGAACCGATGACGCGCGACTGGCAACCCAGTGAAAACACCTGGGAGCAATTGCGCCGACTGGCCATTAACCCCAGTTTTGCCGCAGAATTACTGCCGGAATTTATTTATAAATGGCTGGAGCGTGGCGGCCACAGTGCACGCTGGGGCGAGCAGTTTATCGATTACGCGCGTACCGAGTGGGCTTACTACTGCCAGGGTATCGAGAAAAACCCGGTGGCCAAGCCCATCTCGCGCAATTGGCAGCCGTCCACCGACTGCCTCGGCCACCTGTTGAATCAATGTGAAATCGACCGCGAATTTGTTCTCGGCCTGGTACCGGAGTTTCGACTTTACTGGCGCGAACAGGGTGCTGCCCGCAAGAGCTGGGATTCGGTATTCGTACGGCACGCCCGTTACCAGTGGGCTGAGCGCAACAAATTCGCGATAGGACAGAATCATGGCAAGCCAAAAGAATCCGGGCACTCAGGTAACCAACGCACCAGGGACACACCGGTCTGGGACATCGTCACAGACACAAACTGGTAGCCCGGAGCTTGAGGCGCGCAAACGCGCACTCAATGAGGTGTTCGGCCTCCTCAAGCTGAGTTATCACAACCAGTTCAACTCGGCCTTCCAGGATGTTCAGACACTGAACCACGCCAAGCGCTTGTGGCTGGAATCCTTGGCGGGCTTCTCGCCCGAGCAAATGGTTGCTGGCGCCAAGCGCGCCATCAAACAGTCCGAGTATCTGCCCACCATCCACAAGATGCTGCAATTCTGCGCCGAGGGAGAGCACGGCTTGCCCGACCCGCGCGCAGCCTATCGCGAAGCCTGTAACGCACCCAGCCCCAAAGCAAATCACAAGTGGAGCCACCCAGCGGTCTACCACGCAGGGCGTGCGGCGGACTGGTTTTTCCTCGCCAACAACCCAGAGTCTTCGGCCTACCCCGTGTTCGCCAGTCATTACAAGAAAATCTGTGAGCGACTGATGGCCGGTGAGAGCCTGCCCGCGCCGCAGCAAGTCCAACTAGAGCATCAGCCAGCAAAACCGCTATCGAAAGCCGAAAATGCCAAGAAGTTGGCGGAATTGCGTGCGCAACTCAAAATATGATGTGATGGGTGGGCGGTGTACCAGCCCACAGGTCGTTTCCCAGGGAGCTTTCGGGACAGGGCGGCCGGTCTAAACCTTTCTTTGACTCCAGAGCAGGTATCGCCATGGTCAGGCTTCCCTTTCTGCTTGTGGTACCCCTTTCACTGCTGGGCAGCAGCCTTGCCAGTGCCGATTTCTATTCTCATCGATACGGTGGCATCAGCCTGCAACACACGGCCCAGGATCCGCTGTGCCGCAATGCACGAAGTTTTGTTGACGGCCTGAATGCCGAGCAACAAACGGCGGAGCTGGCGGACTGTGCCGACAGTGGGCCTAGCGTAAAACTCTATGCCGGCTGGCGCTGGAGCCCGAATCTGGCCGTGGAGGCAGACTTGCGGCAGAGCGCCACGATGACAAGCCAGTTCTCCGTCCGCAACCCCCAGCTACCGTACCTCGGTGTGAAAGAGAAGCTGACCACCCGTATGGGCAATGCCTTCGTTGTCGGACACCTCCCTATCGGACGGTCGGGATTCACGGTGTTTGGCAAGCTTGGAGGCGGCTTCTGGCTCAGCCAGCTGCGTGCCAGACAGCGGGGTGATGCGATCGCCGTATTTGAACTGGGAGACGGCTCGTTGCAACCTGTAAGCTTCCCGGTTGATGGGGCCTATTCCGAGAATAGTAGCGGCTTCCACTGGGGTTACGGCGCGGGCGTCAGTTACCGCCTCGAGGATCGCTGGACGTTACGCGCGGAATGGGAGCTGTTTCCGGAAATTGGCAGTCGTGAACTGCTCAGCCAGTACGATGTTGAATCGGCATCACTGGGGTGGAGTTTCCATTTCTAGTTGCCTGCGCAGAGCATAAAAAGATACGGGCAGTGATGTTCACAATCTGGGTTGTGCACAGAAATACTGGATAGGGCTGGGGATAACTCGTGAATATGACGGCTACCCCCCGCCACTGTTAGCCCGTGGGAAACGACTACTTTTTCGGCGCTTATTCCTCACTAAGAATCCGCCAACCCTTGTGAATCTCAACAGAAAAATACCGGGCGCGCAGCGTAAATTAACCTTGCTTTTTGCGATCACTTCCCAGCGCTCTTCTACCAACAGCCGACACCGTGCAGCTTGGTTAACTACTGATTTCCTGAGGGATTTCAGAGTTATGCACAACCACTTACACACAGAAACCTTGGACAGAGCTGTGGGTAAGTCTGGGATATTAGGTGTGAGCGGCGTGGTTGCTGGGTTTGGGAAAGCGTCTAAAAAAACGTCATATGGGTTGGATGGATTTTGAAGAAAGAAAGGCTGGGTTTTCGGGTGAAGGGAGGAGTTAGGAAGGCTTGTGCCTGCTGGTGGGGCGATGACCTACACTGGGTGTCGAGCTGCGCTCGCCATCGCAGTGCGACGCCTTCGGCGCCCTAGCCTCTGCTCCTTCGGAGCATGGGCTTTCACATGGCAGCGCTTTGCGCTGCATGGTAGTAAGAGAAGTTCATCGTATCCTAAATACAAAAAAGGCCACCCCAATGGGGTGGCCTTTTTTGTATTTAGAAGCCTGACGATGACCTACTCTCACATGGGGAAGCCCCACACTACCATCGGCGATGTTGCGTTTCACTTCTGAGTTCGGCAAGGGATCAGGTGGTTCCACAACTCTATTGTCGTCAGGCAAACTGGCTTGGGTTGGCGTGGTCTCATGAGCTCTATGCTCGGCGCTGCCGCTTGATCGTCCGTTTGCCACTGCTCTCGCAGTTAACGATCAACCCAAAAAGGTCGGTAAAACATTCTGTAGTAATACACCGCAAGTCGATCAAT